>CAZXVY010000063.1:0-3703 GCA_964644115.1 uncultured Terriglobales bacterium | reverse complement strand
CCTGCTTGCGCGGAACGGCGCCGACAAGGATGGACCAGTTGACGCCCTTGAATCCCTCCGAGAGGTCGGCGGTCGGGACGACTCCCTTGAGCAGCGGGAAGGCGCAGTCTTCCAGTTCCATCACGACGCCGTTGAGGGCTTTGAGGACCTTCTCGTCGGGAATCTCGATGAGGTGGAGGATGACGGGCTGGCTCGGCCCGAACAGGGCGCCGGACGCGATGCGGAAGAGCAGCGAGTAGCCAATCTGCCCGGCGGCGCCGGTAACCGCAACGCGGAGGGGAGTAGTGTTCATGGTCGTCAAATCAGGAGCGGTGAATATAGGCAGCCGTCCACGGCTGACAATCTGGAAATGGCACGAAGATTTGGCTTTGCACCGCGGCATTGCCTCGGGTTTGCTTAGCCATCGCTTCGCCACCGTGCCTGATCTGACCCAGAACGCCCTGGCCAGCCTGAAGGAAAAGCTCCTGACCATGGCCAGTTACGCCGAAGCCGCCGTGAACCGCGCGGTCAAGGCCCTCGTTCGCCGCGACGACGACCTCGCCCGCCAGACCCGCGAAGAGGACGACCGCATCGACTCGCTCGAAAAGGAGATCGACAACGACGCGGTCGGTCTGCTGGGCCAGCAACCCGGCCCGTTCAACCTGCGCTTCATCCTGATTGCAATGAAGATTTCGCAGAACCTCGAGCGCGTCGGCGACCACGCGACAACCATTTCCCGGCGCGTCATCGAGCTGAGCAACGAACCGCAGTTGAAGCAGGCCGATTCCATCCCTCCGATGGCCGCGCTGGCTGTGCGGATGCTCAAGGACGCCCTCGACGCGTTCGTGAACCGCGATCCCGCCAAGGCCCGCGCCGTCATCCCCGCCGACAAGCAGGTCGACGAGATGAACAAGCGCCTGCACCGCGAACTGACGGCCGTCATGATGGAGAAGCCCGCGGCCATTTCGCGCGGCCTGAACCTGATGGTCATCTGCAAGAGCCTGGAACGCATCGCTGATCACGCCACGAACGTGGCCGAAGAAGTCGTCTTCCTTTACGAAGGCGAGGATATCCGGCACCTGGATCTCGACCGGCCGCCTTTGAGCGCTTCGGCCCCCTCTCGCCACGTTTCATGAGCGCCAGGAAGCCCAGAATCCTCGTCGTCGACGACGAGCCGGATGCCGTCGAACTGGTCGGCTTCAACCTCAAAGGCGCCGGCTACGACGTCTCCACCGCCGTTGACGGCGAAGAGGCCTTGAAAAAAGCCCGCGACCTGCTGCCCGACCTCATCGTCCTGGACCTGATGATTCCCGCGGTGGACGGGCTGGAAGTCTGCAAAATCCTCCGGCGCGACGCCCGCACCGCCACCATTCCGATCGTGATGCTCACCGCCAAAGCGGCTGAAGTGGACCGCGTGCTCGGCCTGGAGCTTGGCGCGGACGACTACGTCACCAAGCCCTTCAGCCCGCGCGAACTGGTCCTGCGCGTCAAGCGCCTTCTCCGGAGCACTGCCGCCGAACACGAGAAGGCCGATCACTTCGCCTGGAAGGAACTCGAAATCGACATCCCTCGCCATGAAGTCAAGGTGAAGGGCCGCCCGCTCGAACTTACGTCCACCGAGTTCAAGCTCCTCGCCACGCTGGCGCTGCGCCGCGGCCGCGTCCAGTCCCGCGAAGCTCTCCTGCGTGACGTCTGGGAATACGACAGCCTCATCGACACCCGCACCGTGGACACGCACATGCGCCGGCTTCGCGAGAAGCTCGGCCCCGCGGCCAAGTACCTCGGCACCGTCCGCGGTGTCGGCTACCGTTTCGCGGACGAATGAACCGCGGCTGGGAGCGCCGGCTTCCAGCCGGCGATGTGATTCGCGTAGCCGCGACCGTGAGGTCGCGGGACGACGCCTCGCCAGCTTGGGCACCTCCTTCAGTTTTACCCCTGCTGAAGAATTCAGCCCGCGACCTCACGGTCGCAGCTACGCTACACGGAGTTCCAGCCGGCGAATTGCGACCAGGCGCCAGAGCGGCGGCGTGGGAGTTTGGACCTGCGCTGGACGCCGCAAGATGGACGACACCCGATCGCTATGGAGTGTGCCGGCAGAGCGCAGCGACGACGGCGCTTTGGCTAAAGGCCAACCCTCGGCCACGAGTCAAAGCGGTGTCGTGCTTCGCTTGCCACCGTCCAAAATCTCTGATCCTTTCTATGAACCGCTGGATAGTAGGACAGGCTTCCAGCCTGTCGCCGGGGCTTCCAGCCCCAGTTCCTTCCGCGGGCAGGATGCCCGGGGAGACAGGCTGGAAGCCTGTCCTACTACATCGCGGCGGTTCATGGCCCCGATGCGCGTCCAAAGTTGGAGGTGGAGGCGCCCCATGAGCCGCGCCCGGAAAAGCCAGCCGCCTCCGGCACCGCCACGCGCGCCCGCTGGCGGCGCCGCCACCCTCCAGCGCGAGATTAGCCAGCTTCGCCGCGAGCTGGCCTCGCGCCGGGAACGCGACGCGCGCGAACTCGCGCGCGCCAACGCCCAGCAGCAAGCCGTCTTCAACAGCATGGTCGAAGGCGTCCTGGTCCTCGACCGCCACGGGCGCATCCAACTCGTCAACCAGTCGCTCCAGCGGCTGTTCAGTCTGCGCGTCGACGTTCGCGGCCGGACGATTCTCGAAGCCTTTCGCCTCGCCGAACTGGCCGAGTTGGTCCAGCGCGTCGAGCGCGAGCGCACCGCCCTGAAATTTCCCCTCGAACTGTCCGGCATGGACGAACGCTGGCTCGAAGTCAACGCCGCCGCCGTGCTGGACCGCGACGGCGCCCCGGCCGGCGCCATCCTCGTCTTCCACGACGTCACCCTCATCAAGCAGCTCGAACGCACCCGGCAGGAATTCGTCGCCAACGTCAGCCACGAACTCCGCACCCCGCTTTCCCTCATCAAGGGCTTCGTCGAAACTCTCCTCGGAGGCGCCGCCGAAGACCCCGCCAGCCGCGTCCGCTTCCTTCAGACCATCGAGAAGCAAACCGAGCGTCTCACGTTTCTCATCGAAGACCTCCTCACCGTCTCGCGGCTGGAAAGCGGCCAGATCGCCCTCAACCGTCAGGCCGTCGAACTTCACGCCGAGGTCCAGCGCGTCATCGACGATCTTCACGCCCGCGTCGAGGACAAGACCGTCACCGTCACCAACGAAGTGCCGCCCCGCCTCACGGCCCGTGTCGATGCCGACCGCCTCCAACAAGTCCTGTTCAACCTCGTCGAGAACGCGATCAAATATGGCCGCCCCTCGGGCCACGTCACCATTGGCGGCCGGGCCGTGTCCGCGAAGAAAGCCGAGTTGTTCGTGCGCGACGACGGCCCCGGTATCCCGCCCGAGAGCCGCGAGCGCGTCTTCGAGCGGTTTTACCGCGTTGACCGGGCCCGCTCGCGCGACACCGGCGGCACCGGCCTGGGCCTGTCGATTGTCAAACACATCGTCCAGGCCCACGGCGGGGAGGTCTGGCTCCAGAGCGAAGTCGGCGTTGGCACCACATTTTTCTTCACGTTGCCGCGGGTGTAGCGCGGACCTTTCTTTTGCGGCCTCAAGCCCCGCGGAGTACGTGGAATATGCAGAGACACGAATTTCACGAATTGACACGAATTAAGTTCGTGCGAATCCGTGCAATTCGTGTCTCGCCTTGTGCGGTCCGTTCCGCGGGCAAACACCAAAGACCCGTAACGCCGCAATTTTGCTCCCTCTCCCCCTTG
>CAZXVY010000062.1:5967-11005 GCA_964644115.1 uncultured Terriglobales bacterium | reverse complement strand
ACTGGTGCGCGCGCGCGCGGCTCCAGCGCAGGAAATCGAGATACTGGCGGGTGAGGTCGGGAACCGCCTCGGGCAGCCACTCCGGCAGCGCCTGCGGCTCCACGTCAAAATGCACAGCGTCGAAGCGGATGGAGAGCGGCTGCTCGCGGTGGAAACGCGCCAGCGCATCCAGGAACTCTTCTGCGCCGCTGCGCTCGGACGGGTAGATCCACCCGGGTTCGCCCTGCAAGGCGTGGACGGTGAACTTGCTCCGGTGCGCCACGGCCAGAAAACAGCGCACCGTTTCCGGCCTTTGCTCCAGTCGCCAGACGGGAGCGTACAGAAAAAGAGTGCGGACGCCTTGCCGCCGGGCGAAGCGAAGCACCTCGCCGATCTGGCGGGGGTCGTCCAGGAAAGCCGTCTCCCAGATCCAAATGGCGCGGCCCCGGCGGGTTGGCTGGCGCGGCTGCTGTTGGGTGAAGGACTTGCCCGCAGCACACTGGGTGTCCGCCTGCTGGGCGGAGGGAGCGCCGGCCGCAGCCGGGAGGGCAGCCGCCAAAAACAACGCAACTGCAAGAGCCCATAGCGAGAGCGTGGACACAGACCACTCCTGGGGTGGAGTAACTCGGGGGGAACTAGGGCAGCAGGAACGTTAACTAAAGCGGTATTACTTTGTCAAGAATGATCAGGCCGCGAGGAGGAGGAGCCGCGCTACCCCTTCTTCAGCTCCACCAGCACCTGGCGAGCGATTTCGCGCAGGGTCTCGAACACGCCCACGCCGGTGAAGGCCACGGCTTCAAATACCGGCTCGCCCTTTTTCACCAGTTCCTTCTTGAGCGTGTCCACGGGCAGGACGCTGGGCAGGTCGCGCTTGTTGAGCTGCAGGACGTAGGGGACCTTCAGGAAGTCGTAGCCGTGTTCCTTGAGGTTGTCGTGCAGGTTGTCCAGCGCCTCGATGTTGGCGTCCATGCGCTCTTCCTGGGAGTCGGCCACGAACACCACGCCATCCACGCCGCGCAGAATCAGCTTGCGGCTGGCGTCGTAGAACACCTGGCCGGGGACGGTGTAAAGGTGGAAGCGGGTCTTGAAGCCGCGCACCGTGCCCAGGTCCAGGGGCAGGAAGTCGAAGAACAGGGTGCGGTCGGTTTCGGTGGCCAGCGAGATCATCTTGCCCTTCTGCTTGTCGGTGGTCTTGTCGTAGACCACCTGCAGATTGGTGGTCTTGCCGCCCAGACCAGCGCCGTAGTAGACGATCTTGCAGTTGATTTCGCGGGCCGCGAAGTTGATGAAGCTCAAAGACTTTCCTCAACCGGTTCGCGTGGCGCAAGCGGGGGCTGGGCCGCGCGAAAGAATTTTTCCGACTCCTGTGGAAACCGTTCCTTATACCACACGAGGCCGGGGTGGTGACAGCGATTGTAACCGCTGGCAAGGGTTTTCGCAGCCTGCCGTGGCCCAAACCGGGTAACGAAGGTCGTAGAACTCCGGTGTAGAACCCGGGCAGGCGCCCCAAATTCGCGGCGTGCAGTTCGGCGCTAACTTGGATTGCCCCGGGGATTACTCGGGCGACGCGGTGGTACTGGGGTGCCCTGGGGGCAGAGGGTAATAGCCGTCGCGGGCGTGGACCTTCACATTGCCGCGCCGCACCAGCACCTCGATTTCGCGATAGTCGCTGGCGGCAGTGGCGCGGGTGGTGTAGCCGAGGGTGTACTGGTTGCGGGCGGTGAGGGTGATGCGAGCGTAGGCGGCCTCGATGGCCTCGCGGCTGAATTCGGCAAACACGTCGCCACCCGTGGCCCGGGCGTACTTGGGCAGGATGTTGCCTTGCCCAAACCCGGGGACGGAAATGGTGGAAAGCTGTCCAAAAACCGGGGTGGCGGCCGAGTCCACGCCCACGGCGTAGACCGTGATCTCGTTGGAGAGCAGCACCTTGAGCACTTCGCTGTAGCTGGCCGAAGAGCCTTCTTCCTTGCCGTCGCCGATGACGAAGACGATCTTGCGGCGGGCGCGGGCGCGGTTGGACAGGTCCAAGGCGGCCGCCAGGATGGCGTCGTTCAGCACCTTGGACTCGCGCCGCGCGGAGCGCACCGTCGGGGTGCCGGGATCAAAGGGACGCCCGTTTACCGATGGGCCGGAAGCCAGGGGGCCGCTCAAGACGGCCACGCCACCGGCGCGTCCCTTGTACTCCTGCCGTTTCATCTCGGCGGTGAAGCGTTCGTTCAGCCCGCTCCAACGCAGGCGGCGCTCCACCGAATTGCCGTAGGTGTAGAGGGCGATCTCATCAAACTGGCTGAACGCCCCGGCCAGGCTGGAGTAGGTCTTGTTTACCTTGCGCATGGTCAGGTCGGACATGCCCAGATCCAGCACAACGGCGGCAGAGAGCGGAAACGGGTCACTGCTGAAAAAACCAATCCGCTGTTCTTCGCCGTTCTCCAGGATGCGGAAGTCGCGGCGCAGCAGGCCGTCCACCAGGCGGCCGGACGGGTCCTTCACCGTTACCGGCACGATCACCTGGTTTACGTCAACCACGATGTCAGGCCGATCACCCAGGTTTTCGGACTCGGGAACTGCATCGCCGGGACGCGGGTTGCGGCTGCGGTTCGGCCCTGCGGCGGGAGGAGGAGCCGGCTGGCCCGAAGGCGCCGGCGAGGGGGGTCCAGCAGGGCCGGCCGTCGGTTCCTGCTCCGGCGGAGGCGCCGGGGCGGTGCCGGAGAAAACATCGCCCGCCGGGGTCTGGGGCGGTCGCGTGGCCGAAGGCGCGTCCGGGACGTTCTGCGCCGCCGCCAAACAGGCCAGCAGCACCCATCCCGCAACCCGCACCACGCGGCTCACCCTCATGAGGACTCTTTCCTACCGCGGAACACGCAGGTAACACAAGGAAGCAAAAGCCGGGCGCGGGAGAAACGGCGCGCCTCGTTCCTGCATCGTATGAGATGTTAGACTAATCAGAAAGGCTGCACAACCACGTGGCCAATCGAATTTTTCTGAACCTGAAGCTCCCCTTGCTGCCGGCAGCTTTGGCGGCCACGCTGCTCTGCGTGCTCCCCGCCTTGGGCCAGTCGAAAACCTCGTCCGCGGACGCCCAGGAAGCCGAGGAAACCTTCCGCGTCAGCGTGGATGTGGTCAGCGTCTACTTCAACGTCAAGGACAACCGTGGCGGACTGGTCCCCGGCCTGGCGCAATCCGACTTCGAGATTCAAGAAGACGGCAAGCCGCAAGCCATCAAGTACTTTTCCGCCGAGTCCAACCAGCCGCTTACCCTGGGGCTGCTGATGGATACCAGCGGCAGCGTGCAGTTCGTGCTGGAGCAGGAGAAGCAGGTGGGCATGGCCTTCCTCAGCGAAGTGCTCGGACCCAAGGACCTGGCCTTCCTGATCACCTTCGACGTGGGGGTGGACTTGCTGCAGGACCTTACCAACTCGCGCGACCGGCTGCGCCGCGCCTTCCAGCGCGCCCGCATCAATACCGGAGGCGGTACCGGCACCATCATTCCCGGGGGCGGGGGCAATCCCGTGCCCACGGCGGGGCCGCGCGGCGGCACCAAGCTCTTCGATGCCGTCTTCCTGGGCGCGGACGAAAAGCTGGCCACCGAAGTAGGCCGCAAGGCCATGATCATCATCTCCGACGGCCAGGACAACGGCAGCTACTACAAGCTTCGGGACGCCATTGAGGCGGCCCAGAGGGCGGACACCATTTGCTATGTCCTGCTGGTGGTGGACCGCAAGTATGGCTACGACACCCTTTTCGTCGGGACCGGCGACATGAGGAAGCTGGCCGAGGAAACCGGCGGGCGCTTGATCGAAGTGGACCGCCTCGAGAAACTCAAGCCCGCCTTCGACCAGATTGCCCTGGAACTGCGCAGCCAGTACAGTCTCGGCTACACTCCCACCAACAATGCCCACGACGGCAGCTTCCGCAAGATCGAAGTCAAGTCCCTGCAGAAACACAAAGTACAGTCCCGGCGCGGGTACTACGCGACGAAACGATAGCAGTTGGCATTTGGCACTTGGCATTTGGTCAAGCAAGAACGATTCTCTCCCACCAGATCACTTCCCGCAGGAGCAATGCCCTTGCGATGGCCAAGTGCCAAGTGCCAACTGCCAACTGCTAAATGCCAACTGCTAAATGCCAACTGCCAAGTGCTTATTTCTTGGGCGCGTAGTAACCCTTGCGGGCGCGGATTTGCAGCTTGCCGGTGCGGGGCTTGATCTCGATGGAGCGGAAGCGGCCATCGGCGGGGAAATCGTCGGGCCGGTAGGCCACCGCGTACTGGCTGCGCAACTCCTCCTGGATATCCAGGAAAGCGTTGGCTACGTCGTCCAGCTTGAAGGGGAAGAAGGCGCGCCCCCCGGTTTCTTCGGCGATGCGCTTCAGCATTCTGTCATGGTCCTTGCCGGGGGTGATGTTGGTGCTGATGGCGTACACCACCACCTCGGCGCGCTGGCACATGCCGACGGCCTCGGCCAGGGTGGAGCGGCTCTGGTTGTCGTCTCCGTCGCTGAGCAGGATCACGGCCCGGCGCACCGCCACCGTGTCCTGATGCCGCAGGAGCTTTTCGCGGCAGGAAAAGAACACGGCGTCGTACATGGCCGTGCCTCCGCCCGGACGCAGCAGGCGGATGCCCTTGGAAAGCTTCTCGTTGTTGTCGGTGAAGTCCTGGGCCACGCTGTCGTACACGCTGTCGAAGCCCAGCACAAAAGCCAGGTCCTTCTTGTAGCGCACGATCTGGCTCAGGAACTCCACCGCCGCCTCTTGCTCGAACTTGAAGCGGTCGCGGATGGAGGAGCTGGCGTCAATTAGCAAGCCGACGCGCAGGGGCAGATCGGTTTCGGCGCGGAAGGCGCGCACCGCCCTTACCGGGCGCTTGTCGTCGAAGAAGCGGAAGTCCTCCTGCCGCAGGTCCTTCACGAAGCGGCCACGCTTGTCGGTGACGGTGAAGACGATGGCGACTTCGTCCACGCCCACCACGATGGTTTCCGCAGGCTCCAGATCGGGCTGCGGTGGAGTGGCGGGCGCCGATGGCGCGGGCGCGGGCGTTGGAGTCGCAATGGCAAAGCCGGCC
>CAZXVY010000062.1:3133-5957 GCA_964644115.1 uncultured Terriglobales bacterium | reverse complement strand
CGTCGCCGGAGTTGCATCAGCCGGCGCCGGCTTGGGCTCAGCCGGAGGCGGCGGCGTCGTCGTCTGTGGCGGCTGGGGCGGCTTCTGCTGCTGCGTCTTTACCGCCGAGGGGGCAGCGGGAAGATCAGCCTCGCTGGAATTTTGCGCCGCAGCCGGCGTCGCCAGGGCGAGCACCACCGTAAGAGCTGCCCACTTCATGCTTTCCATTATAGCCTTCGCGCGCAGAGCAGCAGTCTCGGAAGCGCATGTCCTTGCAAGCACACATAGTGCGAGACGTAGCAAGCTACGTCTCTACCGTTCATTTCTGCCCGCGCAATACCGTCAGAAACTCTTCCAGTTCCTCGGGCAAGGGCCGCGAAAAGCTGAGCGGCGCGCCGCTGCGCGGATGCGTGAACTCCAGCGCCGCCGCGTGCAGGAAGTTGCGCGGCAGGGTGGGCACGGAGGTCTTGCCGTCCCGCGCGGCCAGGCGCCGGGGAGCGCCGTAGAGCGCGTCCCCCACCACGGGATGGCCCAGCGAAGAAAGATGCACGCGGATCTGATGCGTGCGTCCCGTAGCGATGCGCACTTCCACCAGGGAAAAGCGTCCCCATGCGGAAGCGACCCGCTCTTTTACCCGGTACTCGGTGAGCGCGGCGCGGCCTCCGCTGCGGCGCGTGGTCATGCGCCGGCGGCGTACCCGGTCGCGGCTGATGGCGTTCTCGATCACGCCGCAGTCCTGCTTCATCCCGCCATGCACCAGCGCGATGTAGGTCTTCTTCACCAGGCGATGGGAAAATTGCCGGGCCAGGTTCTGGTGCGCGGCGTCGTCCTTGGCCACCACCAGCAGGCCGCTGGTGTCCTTGTCCAGGCGGTGGACGATGCCGGGGCGCAGCCCGCCGCCCACGCCGGAGAGCGAGCGGTAGCGGTGCAGCAGCGCGTTGACCAGGGTGCCGCGGTTGCGAGCGTCCTCCGCGCGCCCCGCGCCCGCGTGCACCATCATTCCCGCAGGCTTGCTGATCACGGCCAGCGCGTCGTCTTCGTAGACCACGTCCAGCGCGATGTCCTCGGGGACGGCGCGCAGCGGCGGCCGCTCCGCCGGACCCAGCACGGTGATGGTCTCGCCTCCGCGCAGCTTGAGCGAGGCCTTGGCAGCAGCGCCTTCCACCACCGCCTTCTGCTGCTCGATCAGTTGCTGCACGCGCGCCCGGCTCACGCCCGAAAGCTGCCGGACCAGAAAGAGGTCGAGGCGAAGGCCGGCGTCCTCCGGGGAGACCGTGAAGACGGAAGTCTGGCCGGCGGGCATGTGAGCGCTCGGTTCTAGGCGGGCGAAGAATCTGCCCGGTCCCGCACCTGCGGGGCGGCCGGAGTACGCGCGCGCTCCCGCCGCAGCCACAGCGCCCCCCCGGCCATGACCATCAGAATGGAGATGAACTGGGTTCCGGTCATGGCGCCGTTGAACAGCAGGCCGCGCCCCGGGTCTCCGCGCAGGAATTCCAGGAAGTAGCGGGCGAATCCGTAGAGGAACAGATACGCTCCGATCACCTGGCCGTCGAAGCTCCGCCGGCGGAAAATCAACATCAGCACGCCGAAGTTGGCCAGCTCCACCAGGAATTCGTAAATCTGCGTGGGATGCAGCGGCACACCCAGTGGGGTTTCCACCAGACGGTGGGCCAGCTCGCTGGTGAAGGTGACCCCCCAGGGCAGGTCCGTGGGTTTGCCGTAGCAGCATCCCGCGGCAAAGCAGCCCAGGCGTCCCACCGCGTGGCCCAGGGCGACGCCGGGCGCGAACACGTCGCAGGTCTTGAGCAGCGGCAGGCGGTTACGGCGCATGTACCAGAGCGAAACTGCAAGGGCTGCCACCAGCCCGCCGTAGAAGACGCCTCCGCTTTGCAGGGTATCCCAACTGAAAATTTCCCTTGGGTGGGCGGAGTAGTGCTCCCATTTCTGGACAAGGAGCAGGATCTTGGCACCCACAATGCCCGACAGAATCGCCAGGATGCCCAAGTCCCAGCATTTGTCGCCATCCAGACCTTCGCGCTTCGCCAGCCGGACGTTGAGGCTCAGGCCGAGCACCAGTCCCAGGGCCGCCATCACCCCGTAGGTGGGCACGCCCCAATCACCGAAATCGAGCAGGAAAGGAAGCATTACTCAGCACTTGGCGCTTGGCATTTAGCACTTGGCATCCTGGGTTCAGTCTAGCAGGAGTGAAGACGGCGGCGAGGAGAGGGAAAGGCAAGGGAAAAGGCAAAAAATCAAAAGGCAAAAGGGTAAACCCCAAGCGCAGCAAGAGATTCCACTTGCCGAATACTGCCGGCTAAATGCTAAACGCTAAATGCCAAGTGCCAACTGCCAACTGCCAAAAGCAGAAAAAACCGACCCACGGGGCCGTGGGGCTAACCGCTTTAATGAACCCGTCGTAGACGGTGGGTGCCCGCCGCGACCCTTTAGGCTTTTCCGCATGGCGGACATAGCTCACCAGGTCGAATGCGAGTCGGGCTCCCGTTCATTAGGTGTTGGTTCAAAAAAACGGCTTCGCCCGCACCAACTTTGCAGGCCGGTTTTCAAGGCTCATGCTAGGAAATTCGCGGCCTTCGGTCAAGAGGGCAGGCGCAGAAAGTTGGCATGCGACGTGCTGGTACCCGGTGGGCGTGTAGCCCGGCCCCCCCGGCCGGGCAGAGACTTCCGGCTCTTCAGCCCGCGCGCCGAGCCTCGCGCAGAGCTTCGTCGAGAGGACCGGCCAGCGCGGCGGCGCGGCGGTTGTATTCCGCGGCCACGGCGTCGTACTTGCGCTGGAGCTGCTGGTACTCGTCGGCGAGGTTCAACGCGGCCAGCACCGCCAGGCGCA
>CAZXVY010000062.1:0-3033 GCA_964644115.1 uncultured Terriglobales bacterium | reverse complement strand
GTCCGGAACTCCTAGCGCGATTATCTCGCGGATTCCTGTTCCGTCAAGGCGTCAATCTGGCGCAGCATCTTTTCCACCCGGGTGCGCACCTCTTCGCGCTCGCGGCGCAGGGCGACCAGCTCGGCGCGCAGGGAGTCGAACTCCTCCTGGCGCTCGCGCATCTGCTGGCGCGCGCGGGTGGCGTCGCGCTCAGCGGCGGTCCGCGCCTCACGTTCCGACTTGAGCAGCTCCACCGCGCGCCGGATCTTTTCTTCCAGCGCCTGAAATTCGTCGGCCGCAACTTCCACCACGCTCTCGCGCAATGCATTCACCGCCATGATGGCCATCCGCCTGGCAACGGAAGTAGAAAATCCGTGAGCGCAGTATAGCGCACCAGGTTGAGGAAAACCTGCTGCCGATTGGGATGCCGGGATGCGGACGCGGGAGGCCTGACCTCAGCCGGCGAGACCCGGGGGCTACGCCCGCAAGGTTCCGCCCAGTTTCTGGAGGGCTTCGATGATTTTCCCCGCCCAGGCGTTGACCTCGTCGTCGCGCAGGGTGCGCTCAGCGGCTTGGAAGGTGGCGCGCAGCAGCAGGGAGTACTTGCCGGCGGGCACGGCGCCGCCGCGGAAGATTTCGGCGGGAGCAAAACTGCGCAATTCCGCGAGCTTCAGGGTCTCGACCGCGCCGCGGATCTTGTCATAGGTGATGTGGTCGCCGAACACAAAGGAAAAATCGCGTTCCACGGCAGGGAAGCGAGACACGCCCTGGTAGCGGGGCTGGCGCAGCGGCCCGCGAAACAAACGCTCGAGCTGCACTTCCGCAAGAAAGACGTCCGAGCGCAGCTTGCGCGCGGCAGCCACTTCGGGGTGTACCTGGCCGAAGCGGGCGACGGTGGTTCCGTCCATCACGGCGCGAGCCGAACGGCCGGGGTGATAGTAGCTGCCAGCCTGCGCGTCAAAGTACAGCGTGCTGTGCTGAAAGATGCCCAGCAGGGCTTCCAGGTCTCCCTTGAAGCTGCGGAACTGGGCGAGCGGATCGTCCGCGCCGCTGGCGGCGAGCGCGCTGGCAGTGGCGGCAAAGGCCAGGACGTTGCGCTCGTTGGTTGCGGAACCGCTGGCGGTTGCGGAACCGGTCGCGGCGAAAACGTGTCCGGTCTCGAACAGCCGGACCTGGTCGCGCCCCCGGTTGAGGTTGTAGGCCACCATGTCGAGCATCAGGGGAGCGAGCGAGTTGCGCATCACCGCCGCCTCTTCACTCAGCGGGTTGGCCAGCTCCACCGCGGGGTCGCTGGAGAAGGCCTTGGCGTCCGCGTGCGAGATGAAGGTGGAGGAGATGGCCGCGTGGTATCCCAGGCCCAGCAGGGTCGCGCGCGCGCGCGCGTCGTGGGCGGCGTGGGGCAATTCCACCACCGCGCCGGAGAACGCCGGCAGGGTGTTGGGGAAGCGCTCGTAGCCGTAAATGCGGGCGATTTCCTCGATCAAATCAATCTCGCGCTCTACGTCGAGGCGCCACGAGGGAAGGGTTACCGTCCATCCTCCCTGGGCGGCGCTCAGGCCAAAACCCAGGCGGCGCAGCATGCGCTCGATGTCGGCGGCAGCGATCTCGATGCCAAGCATGCGGCGAACTTCCGGCCGCCGCAGGCGTACCGCCGGCCGCTCCAGCGGCTTGCCGATCACGTCAATGATTTCGCCTTCCAGTTCCCCGCCGCCGCTCTCCAGGATGAAGGCGGCGACCAGGTTGGTGGAAAGAATGGTGGAGTCGAAGTCGGCGCCGCGCTCGAAGCGGTGGGAGGCGTCGGTGTGCAGGCCGTGGCGGCGCGCCATTTTGCGGATGGTGAGCGGGTCCCACCACGCGGACTCGATGACCAGGTTGCGCGTCTTGGCCGTGATCATGGTGTCGAAGCCGCCCATTACCCCGGCCAGGGCCACCGGGCGCGCGCCGTCCGCCACGACGAGGTCTTCAGAGGTGAGCTTGCGCTCGATGCCGTCGAGCGTGCGCAGCTTCTCGCCGTCGCGCGCGCAGCGCACCATGATCTTTCCGCCCTGCAGCGCCTCCAGGTCAAAGGCGTGCGTGGGCTTGCCCATCTGGATCAGGGTGTAATTGGTGGCGTCGACGGCGTTGCTGATGGAGTGGCTGCCTGCCAGCTCCAGCCGCCGCGCCACCTGCGCAGGAGACGGCACCACCTTCACGTCGCGCAGCACCCGCCCGGTGAAGCGCCGGCAGAGTTCAGGCTCCGCAATCTCGATAGGGAACGATGACGCTTTGCCCTTGGCCGGCGGCAGCTTTGGGTCGAGCGGCTTGAGGTCGAGGTCGTAAAGCGCGGCGCACTCGCGCGCGATGCCGTAGTGGTTCATGGCATCCACGCGGTTGGTGGTGATCTCGGTTTCGAACACGGCGCCGGCGCCCTCGCCGGAGATGGACTCGACCGCGATGCCGACCGTGGTGAGGTCGTCGGCCAGACGGCGGTCGTCCACCTTCACGTCCACGAACTCGCGCAGCCATGCGGCCGAGATTTTCATCCGAACTGCTCCAGAAAGCGCACATCGCCGTGGAAGAAAAGCTGGATGTCGTCCACGCCCGAGCGCAGAATGGCGATGCGCTCCACGCCCAGGCCCCAGGCGAAGCCGCTGATTCTTTCCGGGTCGTAACCTTGGTGGCGGACGAACTCAAACACCTTGGGGTCCACCATGCCGCAGCCCAGCAGCTCGATCCAGCCACTCTGTTTGCAGATGCGGCAGCCGCGCCCGGCGCAGAAAATGCAACTGATGCTCACGTCGGCGCTGGGCTCGGTGAAGGGGAAGAACGAGGGATGGAAGCGCGTCTTCACGCTCGATCCAAACATGGCCTTCATGGCGTAGTCGAGCGTGCCCTTCAAGTCGGCGAAGGTAATGCCCGTATCCACGCACAGGCCCTCGATCTGATGGAAGACGGGCGAGTGCGTGGCGTCGGGCGTATCGTGCCGGTGCACTTTGCCCGGACACACGATGCGCACCGGCGGCCCGTGTTTTTCCATGGCGCGGATCTGCACCGGCGAAGTGTGCGTGCGCAGCA
>CAZXVY010000061.1:0-11086 GCA_964644115.1 uncultured Terriglobales bacterium | reverse complement strand
GATTCGCGCCGGTACTTACACTTGAAACCTGAAACCAGAAACCCGAAACTGTTCCTGTGACTCTCACCATTAATGGCGAGCCCCGCGCTCTCCCCGACGGGCTCACGGTGGCCGCGCTGGTTGAGCACCTGGGCATGAAGGGCGACCGCATCGCCATCGAGCGCAACCGCGAGATCGTGGCCCGCGATCAGTGGCCGCAGGTGGCTCTGGGCGAAGGCGACCGCCTGGAGATCGTGCATTTCGTGGGCGGTGGACACTAGGGTCTTGCCCGGGCGCGTGTGCGCCGGCTTTCCCAGCCGGCACGCGCCGGGGTAGAAACCGGGCGCTACACGGCCACGATTTACTCCTTCGGTTCTCCCGGTATTTCCGCTTGACAGCCCACATTCGAAGCCTAGAATGTTTCAAACAATTAGCAGCAGCAGTGTTTGAAACATAACGCAGAGAAAATGGACCGAAGATTCACTTCGCGGGAAGTGGCAGCCCTCACCGGCATCACCCTGCGCCAGCTGCAGTGGTGGGACGAGCGCAGGATCGTGGTGGCGGAGCGCGAGGGGCGCCGCCGCCTGTACTCCCTGGATCACTTGGCCGAGCTGGCGGTGATCGCGGAGTTGCGAGACAAGGGCTTTTCCCTGCAGCGGGTGCGCAAGGTGGTGCGCGCCCTGGAGCGCGAGTTCCAGCGCCGGCTGGTGCAGACCGTTACCAGCGGCTCCGAGTATCACCTGCTCACCGATGGCCGCAATATTTACGTGGAGAACTCCGCCCGCCAGGTGATGGACATCCTGAAAAACGCGCGGCAGCCAGTTTTTGCCGTGTGCCTGAGCGATACCGTTCGCCGCATCACCGCATCCTACGTTCGCAGTAGCAGAAAGAAGCCGGTCACCAAAGCGTCCCGCCCCTTGCGGGCAAGGAGGACTGCCTAGATGAAACTGGTTGCCAAGACCGCTGAAACCAAGGATTCGAAAGTGCGCCTCAGCGCCGCCATGGTGGAGGAGTTGAATTTCCTCAGTGAGTGGATCCCGGAACAGATGCAGCCGGGGACGGTCTTCGTGCTGGAGAACGCGGGCGAAATGGGCGACAGCCAGGACCCCTACTGGGCGGTGCTGTCCTGTCCTTCCTGCGGGACCTTGGGGCTGATCACGCGCCGCCAGGCGGGGGGCCTGCTGCCCGTGCTGTGCGGCTCCAACCAGTGCTCGGCGCAGTTTTTCATCAAGGACAGCGACGTGGTGCCGCGCAAGCCCAACTAGGCCCGGTCGCGGTGTTCGCCGCCTAGATGGGAGTGTTCCCAGCCTCTTCGACCAGCGCCTCCAGTTCGGCTACTGCCTCCAGGTCACGTGGACGTCCAGCGGCGCGCTTAACTTCAATCAGCCGCTTTAAGCCGAGGCAATGGCAGGAGGCTCCATAGAGCGTAAGTTGGATCGAGTGTGGCAGCAGGTCTTCGTAGCTCCCGCCGCCCGTAATCTCACCCAGCAGATCCAGCGCCCCCAGGCGGGTGACCAGCGTAAAGTTCAGGCCCTTTTGAATGGTGGGAGGGTTCAGCTCGAAAGGCAGGCCAGGGGGTGCCCCTCGGAGGTACGGAGCGTGCGGAGCCAGACACTCCGCCAGGCGGCGGATGTTTTCCGGCGTCCGGCGGTAGACAATATCAAGATCTTTGGTGAGTCGCGCCGAGCCGTGCGCAGTCGCTGCCGCGCCGCCGACAACAATGAATTCCACTCCCTGCCCAGCCAGCAGTCGAAGCAGGGCTTCAAAGTTCGTCATGTGTCGCTTCGCGGCCCGCACGCCGCAGCTCAGCGGCGAATTCCTGGAGCCGGCGCAGCTCCTCGAAACGCTCTTCCACCGTGAGTTTCAGATTTTCGCGCAACAGGGAGCGGTCAATGTCCCGCTTGTAGGCCTCGATCACCGGGTCGGGATCGAGGAGCGGATCCGAAGCCGCAGTCTGGCGCTTGGCTTCCTCGGACATGGTCTGGGCTCCTGTTTAGAGTCTAGCACGGGCCGTGCTGCGCCGTTCCTGGTCACCGCTCCTCTGCTAGAATCGTCTTCGCACTCGCCATGAGCACCGATCCCATCTTCTGCGACGTGGAGACTGCCATCGAGGAAATCCGCGAAGGGCGGATGATCGTCGTCGTGGACGACGAAGACCGCGAAAACGAGGGCGACCTGACCCTGGCGGCGGAGAAGGTATCCGCGGCGGGCATCAACTTCATGGCCACGCACGGGCGCGGCTTGATTTGCCTGGCGATGACGGAAGATCGGCTCGACCACCTGCGCATCGGCCCCATGAGCGCGGAGAACACCTCGCAGTACGGCACCGCTTTTTGCGAGGCCATTGACGCGCGCCAGGGCGTGACCACGGGCATTTCCGCGTACGACCGCACGCGCACCATTCGCGTGGCCATTGATCCGGCGACGCGACCGGCGGACCTGGTGCGCCCGGGGCACGTGTTTCCGCTGCGCGCGCGCAAGGGCGGAGTGCTGGTGCGCGCGGGCCAGACCGAGGCCTCGGTGGACCTGGCGCGGCTGGCCGGGCTGGTGCCGGCGGGGATCATCTGCGAAATCATGAAGGAGGACGGCACCATGGCCCGGGTGCCGGATCTGGTGGAGTTCTGTCGCCAGCACCAACTGAAGATGGTGACCGTGGCCGGCCTGATCCGCCATCGCATGCGCACCGAGCGGCTGGTGCGGCGGGTGGGCGAGGCGCTGGTGCCCACGCGCTACGGCGAGTTCCGCATGATCGCCTACGTGAGCGAACTGGACGGCGAATCGCACGTGGCGCTGCTGCGCGGCGAGGTGGAGAAAGCGGGCAGCGAAGCGGTGCTGGTGCGCATGCATTCGCACTGCCTGGTGGGCGACGTCTTCGGGGCCACCTGGTGCGACTGCCACGCCATCATCGAGCGCTCCATGCAGCGCATTGCCGAGGAAGGGCGCGGGGCGCTGATTTATCTGCACCAGACCTCCAAGGGATTTTCCGTCGAGCAAGCAGGGAGCCGCAGCCTGCTCGCCTTCCATCGCGAAGTGCGGGAGCCATCGCTGCCCGACCATCAGCGCAAGACGCAGCGCGAGGTGGGCATTGGGGCGCAGATTCTCTCCGACCTGAACCTGCACGCCATCCGCCTGCTCACCAACCATCCCCGCAAGCTGGCGGCGCTGGAGGGATTCGGCGTGCAGGTGGTGGAACAGGTGCCGGTGCGGGTTGCCAGTACCGAGTACCGAGTAACGAGTACCGAGTGAAGGCGCAGGGCGAGTCGCCCGCTTCCACACCTACCGCCTGCAGTACCGAGTAAGTGCGCGGGCGAGTCGCCGCTTCCACACGCGGGTCGCGCGCTTCCGTGCAGGGCTGCTATAATTTTCCCTGGTTCTTCTCCTCAAGTGCGGAAGTGGTGGAACTGGCAGACACACCATCTTGAGGGGGTGGCGCCGAAAGGCATGGGGGTTCAAATCCCCCCTTCCGCACCATCCGGCTTCCCCGCTTTCGGAGAAAGGTCAGGGCGCACCGAGTGCCCGCAGGGTCTGATTTTTCATGTTGATGATCGCGATAACCGTGGTTCACGTTATAGTTTGCGCCATTCTCATCGTGGTGGTGCTGTTGCAGCACGGCAAGAGCGCCGACATTGCCGCCGCTTTTGGCGGCCAGGGTAGCCAGACGGCCTTCGGTCCGCGGGGCGCGGCCACGCTGCTCTCGAAGATCACCACCGGGTCCGCCATCCTTTTTCTGGTGACTTCGTTCACGCTCTCCGTCCTGGCGTCGAAGCAAAAGCCGGGTTCGGTGCTGGGGGCAGAGAAGCCCGCCGCTACCGAGACCCAGCCGGCCACTCCGCCGGCCACGCAGCCACCTGCCACTCCTGCACCCACACCGCAGAAGTAGAGCGATGGGATTTGGCAAGCGCGGCATCGTAGGGATGTGGCATCGTGTAAGTGCGAAGCATCTTTCAGCCTACCTTAACGAAATGACTTGGCGTTTCAACAACCGGAAGAATCCGTTCCTGTCCCGCGATACTATCAAGCGGATGCTCGATGCGGACAATCTAGAATTCAAGCAACTCATTGCCGCATAATGCCGCTCTAGTCCTAAGCCATACCGCAACGCGAGGGTCGTACCATGACCGAAGAACATGATGTCGATAGCCAACGAAAAGAAGCCGACAATAAGCCCGCGAAGGTTCCTGTCGTCCAGCCAACACATACCGAACCAGCAAATGATGATGCCGACCGCAAACAGGCCAAGTGGTACACCAAGACCAACTGGGATCGGAGTCTGCGAATTATCGGTCTTGTGATTGGTAGTGTCGTTTGCTTTATTTACTGGCAACAACTTCAAGTAATGACTGGGCAGCTTCAACAAATGGAAGGAAGCTCCACTCAAAGTGCCCATCTGATCGTCAACGCTGCCAATCAAGCTAACGCGACTAGGGATGCCGCTGAAAGCGCCCTCAAACAAGCGATTGCAAGCAATGACATCGCCCGACAAGCGAAACGCTCTTCAGACATTGCCGAACGCGCGGAGCGTCCGTGGCTCGGGTACGAAATGCTCCATGTGAAAACCGATGTAGCAACAGGTAGCTTCATCCCGTCCTCGCTGGTGATTAAGAACTGGGGAAGAGGGCCAGCCGTACACGCCGAAATCGAATACAGGATGAAAGCCTACTGCGGAGAGGCGTTTCCGCAACATCCAGCCTTCCTAAGAATCGAGGAACACAATTATTTCAGTTTGATGCCAGGCCAGAATACGGACACCAAGGAAATAAGGTTTCCGAAAGACACCACTCTTAGCGAAGCGGACATGGAGGCCCTTAAGGCGGGGAAGTGCGTCTTGTATGCTTACGCTAGGATTCATTATCTTGACACGTTCGGCCGCCGCCATTGGAGACACATGTGCGGCCAGTGGCAGCCAAGTACTCCGAGAACTTTCCTTGGCTGTCCCACCTATAACGATGGTGACGAGGACTACAAAGACGGCAAAGAACCATAGGGGGTGCTGCCCTGTCACGTAAGGTCATAGTAAACCTTGCGTGAAGGTAACAATCCCGTTGGGTAATTTGGTAATTGAGATACCGCTGATTAGCGGCTCCTTCAATTACCAAATTTCCCAATTACCCAATTACCAAATCCAGATGATCCACGAAATCCTTCCCGTCGGCCCGCTGCAGTGCAATTGCTCGGTGATCGGCGATGAGGCCTCGCGCGAGGCCATGGTCATAGATCCCGGCGATGAAGTCGAGGAGGTGCTGGCGCTGGTGAAGAAGCACGGCCTCGAGGTGAAGCAGATCGTGATCACCCACGCCCATATTGACCACGTGGGCGGAGCCATGAAGCTGCGCCGGCTCACGGGAGCGCCGGTGCTGCTCAACCAGAACGACTCTGCGCTGCTCAAGATGCTGGACGTGCAGGCGGCGTGGGTGGGCATGGCGCCGCCCGAGCCGGTGGAGATTGATCAGAGCCTGGCCGACGGCGACACCGTACGGGCCGGGGGGTTGAGCGCCAGCGTGCTGCACACGCCGGGTCACACCGAAGGCAGCGTCTGCCTTTATTTTCCCGCGCAGTCCAAGCTGATTGCGGGCGACACCCTGTTCGCCGGCAGCATCGGGCGCACCGACCTGCCCGGCGGGTCTCTGGAGAAGATCCTGCGCTCGCTTCACCAGCGGGTGCTGGCACTGCCCGACGACACGGTGGTCATCCCCGGCCACGGGCCGGCGACCAGCATCGGGCGGGAGCGGGAGAGCAATCCCTTCCTGGTCAAGCGGTAGGGGCGCGGGCGGTTGCGCGATTCCGCACCCCTAGCCATTGACTTCGCTGCTGCGTAAAACCTAGGATGGCAGCCACTCTGGTTTGGGAGTTTCGCCTTGATTGGCCAGACCATCTCCCACTACCGCATCTTGCAAAAGCTGGACGAGGGCGGTATGGGGGTGGTCTTCCTGGCGGAAGACGCCACCCTGGGGCGCCGAGTCGCCATCAAGTTTCTTCCCGAGAACATGGCGGACGACAAGCAGGCGCTGGAGCGCTTCCATCGCGAAGCGCGGACCGCCTCGGCCCTGAATCATCCCGGCATCTGCACCATCTACGAAGTCGAAGAGCACGAGAAGAAGCCGTTCCTGGTGATGGAGCTGCTGGAAGGCCAGAGCCTCAAGTCCATGGTGCAGGGCAGGCCGCTGGAATTGGAGCGCGTGATTGACCTGGGCGTGCAGATCGCCGACGCGCTGGGGGCGGCGCACGACAAAGGCATCGTGCACCGCGACATCAAGCCGGCGAACATCTTCGTCACCCCGCGCGGGCAGGCGAAGATCCTGGACTTTGGGCTGGCCAAGCTGGCGCCCCCGCCGCACCAGTCGCCCTCCGCGCCCACGCCGGCGCTCGACCAGACGCTGACCGCCCTGGGCATCATTCCCGGAACCGCGGTGTACATGTCGCCGGAGCAGGCCAAGGGCGAGGGCGTGGACTCGCGCAGCGACCTGTTTTCCTTCGGCGCCGTGCTCTACGAAATGGCCACCGGCAAGAAGCCCTTCGTGGCCGGCAACGCGGTGCTGACCATGTACGCCATCATCAACGAGATGCCGGTGTCGCCGCGGACCGCGAACAAAGCCGTCCCGGTGGCTTTGGAGCTCATCCTGGCGAAAGCGCTGGAGAAGAACCGCGATCACCGCTACCAGAGCGCGCAGCAGATGCACGAGGACCTGATGCGCGTGAAACGGGCCCTGGAATCGGAGGCCGCGCGGACCACGCCTCCACGCAAGCTGACCGCGGGCGACTCCACCCGTACCTTCCGCAAAGCCACGACCAGGCAGACCTACCTCCGCTTGGGTGCTGCCGCCGCAGCGGTGCTGGTGCTGGTTGCGGTACTGGCGTTGTGGATGCGCGAGCGCCGGCGCAGCGCTGCCGCGGGGAAGAACACCATTGCCGTCTTGCCCTTCGAGAACATCGCCAACGAAGCGCAGAGCGAATTTCTGCGCTTCGCCCTGGCCGACGAGCTGGCCACGATTCTCACCTACACGCGATCGCTGGAAGTGCGCCCCGCGGCCAACACGCGCAAATACGCCGGCAACAACGTGGACCCCGCGGAGGCGGGGCGCGATCTGCGGGTGGCCAGCATCCTCACCGGCCACTTCGTCCACGAAGGGGAGGGGCTGCGGGTCACCATGGAGGCCATTGACGTCAAGAACAACCGCTTGCTCTGGCAGAAGACGCTGAAAATCGAGGGGCGCGACCTCACACCTATCCAGGAGCAGCTCGCCGCCGAGGTTCGCAATGGACTGCTGCCCGCCCTGGGCGGGGTAGCGGCGGGGGAGCCGCGCTCCGGTCCTGCGCCCTCGAAGGATCCCGAGGCTTACGACCTTTACCTGCGCAGCACCGCGGTCTCCAACGATTCGGAGCCCAACCGGGAAGCCATTGCCATGCTGGAGCGCGCCGTCACCCTGGATGCCCAGTACGCCCCGGCCTGGGACGCGCTGGGCCGGCGCTACTACTACGAATCCGTCTACGGCGGCGGCGGCCAGGCGGACTTCCAGCGTTCCATCGCCGCCCACGAGCGGGCCGCGCAACTCGATCCCGACCTGGTGACCGCGGTGGCCTATCTCACTCAGAACCGGGTGGAGCAGGGCGAACTGGCCCGGGCCTACAACCAGGCGCAAGCGCTGGTAAAGCGGCGGCCCGACAGTGCCGAAGCCCGCTTCACCTATGCGTACGTGTTGCGCTACGCCGGCCGGCTCGACGAATCCGCGCGCGAGTGCGACCGGGCGCTGGCCCTCGATCCCCGCAACACCAACTTTCGCTCCTGCGCCATCACCTTCTTCGAGCTGGGAAAAAATGAGCGCGCGCTGGAGTTCGTGAAGGTGGACGCGGGTTCGGAGTGGGCCACAAGCGTTTTGCCCGCCATCCGCCTGCGCCAGGGCAACGAGGAGGAAGCGCGCAAGAGCGCCCGGCTGATGCCCAAGACCACCACCTGGTTCCCGCACGTGCTCCAGGCCTGTCTCTCGGCGCGTTCCGATGCGGAGCTGGCGCCGGTGCTGCGCAGCGCGGAGCCGGAGTTGCTGGCGCTGCGCGACGCAGAGTTGAAGTACTACCAAGCTACCATCCTTGCCCACTGTGGGCAGAACGAGCTGGCGTTGCAATTGCTGCGCAGCGCCATTGAACGCAATTACTGCGCCCGGGAAGCGCTGGAGTCCGACCCTCTGCTGGCGCGCCTGCGCCAGTCGCCGGAGTTCGCGATGGTGCGCGACGCTGCCAAGGCCTGCCAGGAAAAGGCGCTCAGCGGCAGTTGAGCCGGGCGATTCTGGATTGCGATTCGCGCAGGCGGTGACCCTCGTGGTGCGTCCGACAAAAATTTGCGTTGCGGCGAAGATTAAACGATGGTTAAATTCGACATAGAGCGCTGGAAACACTTTTACGCGAAGGAGTTTCCCGAATGGCGAGATGCCCGCGTTGCGCTGTGTCGTCCCTCCCCTTCACGCGTTGTGACCGCTGCGGCCTGATGCTGGGATTCGACGGGCTCACGATCCTGCTGGATGTCCTGGAGTCTCCCGCCTTCCAGCGGGCGCGGGACCTGGCGCGGCGCCAGAGTTCCTGCACCGAATGGACGCGCGAGGACGGCAGCCGCTACCTGCACGTCACCTACAGCTTCTCGGAAGTGGAGCGCTTTAATGAGCTGGCAGCGAGTGCTTCCCGCCTCCCGCGCAAGCGGGCGTTCGTCAACGGGCTGGAAATCCGCTGGCCCGCGGCCTTCGATGTGGCCGCGTTCTACAGCGAACTGGATGCGCTCTCCCGTCCCCGGCCAGGGGAGAAGGCCCGCGCCCTGGCAGCCGTGCCCGGATAGCCGCGCGCGCCCGCACGGGTTTTGTCGTTGACGCTCCTGCTGTGTCTGCCTGAAAATGGACGTGCACTCTTCTTCCGAGTGATGGAATCCAAATTCAAACGAAATTTGTTATGAGGTAACGGAATGTCTGAGTTCGAGTCCCCCGAGAAATCCGGCGGCGCCATGAAGGCGGTGCTGGTGGTGGTGGCAGGGTTGTACATCCTGGCGTCGCTGTACCTGCTGTTCGACATGAAAGGGCGCATCGCCACGCTGGAAGCCGGGCAGGCCACGGCCACCGCGCAAGCGGGCAAGCTGGGCCAGCGCATCGATTCCAACGAGGCCGACCTGAAGGCCACTGCCGCCACCCTGGCCGAGAAGGTGGGCATCACCGAAAAGGAATTGGCGGCCCGCACCGACGAACTGCGCCGCCAGCAGCGCGCTTCTATTTCCAAGCTGCAGAAGGAGCAGGCGGAGCAGATCGGCGCCGTCAGCGGGCAGGTGGAGGGCGTGAAGTCGGAGGTGGGTACGGTGAAGACGGACGTGGCCACCACCCGCACCGAACTGGAAGCCACCAAGGAAAAGCTGGAGCGCACCATCGGCGACCTGGGCCTGCAGAGCGGCCTGATTGCGAGCACCCGCGAAGAAGTGGCCGAGCTGCGCCGCCGGGGCGAGCGCAACTACTTTGAGTTTACCCTGGTGAAGGGCGCGAAGCCGTCGCCCGTCGGGACCATCAGCCTCAGGCTGAAGAAGGTGAACCTGAAGAAGAACCGCTACAACCTGGACGTAGTGGCCGACGACCGCACCATCGAGAAGAAAGACAAGACCATACTCGAGCCGGTGCAGTTCTACACCGGGCGCGAGCGCCAGCTCTTCGAACTCGTGGTCTTCAACGTGGAGAAAGACAAGGTCACCGGCTACCTGAGCACGCCCAAGACGGTTGTGGCCAAGCAGTAACCGCTTGCAATGCAGCTCAAAGGGGGGTGGCTCAGGCCGCCCCTTTATTTTTTCCTTCTCTATTTCTTTTCTTCATTTCTTTTCTTCATTTCTTTTCTTCCAGGACCAGGGGCCTGCGGTCATAGAGATCGACGGTCACGGTGAGCGACTTGCGCTGGTCGAAGCGCTCGCGGCTGACGGGGAAAGAAAACATCACCATGCCTTCCTGCTGCGCGCCCGGTGCGATCTTGGTCTCCGCAGGAAGGGGCGCGATCTTGTGCGGAAGCAGTTCCGGGAAAGCCTGCAGGTAGCGGTCGTGGTCCACGGCGGAGGCAGCGGAGTCCTCTTCGATCTTGCCGCCGGGGACCTCCAGGCGGGCGCTGATGCCGCGTACGTAGAGTTGCCGGTCCGACTTGTTTTCCAGCCGCAGATGCGCCACCACCATCACCGATGCTTGCGGCAGCGGCGTTGGTTTCGCGTTCCGGGTTTTCGCCGGCGGTGGCGATGGCGCCGGCAACTCGGCCCCCACCACGCGGGTGATGGCGCCTGTGGTTTGCGGCTTCGAGGCTTGGCTGGAATAGAGGAACACCACGACCGCGATCAGCGCCGCCGCTCCCAGGACGGGGAGAACCGGGGGCAGCGTCCGGCGGGCGCTGTCCATCTCCTCGCTCATGGGAAGATGTCCTGCGTCGGGTGCGGGTGCGGGTTTGGGCGGCGGCTGCTGTTCGGTCATCGGAGTCCGTTGTTCATGCGCTGAGCGCCCACTGCCGCTTCATGGCTTTGGCGAAACGGCCGGCGGGCAGAGTGTTGAGAACGTCGGCGCGGGTGAGCCACGCGCGGCGCGCCTGCAGAATGCCGTACTTGATCTTGGCCAGGTCGCTGGTGTGGTGGGCGTCGGTATTGATCACCACTTTCACGCCGTGCTCGCGAGCCAGACGCAGATTCAGGTCGCTCAGGTCCAGACGCTCGGGCGCTGAGTTCAGTTCCATGGCCGCGCGGTTCTTCGCTGCTGCCTTCAGCACCTTCTCCAGATCGAACTTGTAGGCGTCGCGGCGCAGCAGCAGACGTCCCGTGGGATGGCCGAGGATGGAGACGTTGGGGTTCTCCACCGCCCGCAACAGGCGGTCGGTCATACGCTCGGGTTCCTGCTGGAAGTGGGAATGCACGCTGGCGATCACCACGTCCATCTGCTCCAGCACGGAGTCGGAAAGGTCCAGCTCGCCGGCGGCGAGAATGTCCACCTCAATGCCGGCGAAGATGCGAATGGCGCTGGTTTGCTTGTCCACGGCGCGGATGGCGCGCACGTGTTCCTCGGCGCGCCGGTCGTCGAGGCCGTTGGCCATGGCCAGGTTCTTGGAGTGGTCGGTGATGGCCATG
>CAZXVY010000060.1:0-11199 GCA_964644115.1 uncultured Terriglobales bacterium | reverse complement strand
CAACTCGCTGCGCCTGAAGAGAGCGGCGCTGTAGGCTAGTGCCGTTCCAACTAGATTAACCAGCAGGGAAATAGAGATTCTGGCGGAAGCTACCTTGGGATTCCTCGAGTCTTCTTAGCATCAACAAGTTGGAACGGCACTAGAGCTTGCCCAGGTAGTCGAGCACTTCCGGGTGCGTCCACTCCACCGGCCCGATGAACTTCCTCCGCAGGATGCCGGAGGCGTCAATCACATAGGTTTCGGGGAAGCGTACCGTGCCGTAGGCGGTGTTGGCTTTCTGGTCGGGATCGCGGACGGTCAGCAGGTCGATCTTGTGGTCGCGCAGAAAGCGACGGTAAGCGTCCTCGTTCAGGTCCACGCTCACCGCCAGCACCGTAACCCGTCCCCGCATTTGTTGCTGCATGGCTACCAGCGAGGGCATTTCCTCCACGCAGGGCGGGCACCAGGTGGCCCAGAAGTTCAGCACCACGATCTTCCCCCTCAGGTCGCTAAGCGCCACCGCGCGGTCTGAATCCTTGAGGGCAAAGTCGGGCGCGGGGCTGTTCACCAGCGCCGGGCGCGAGCCGCGCTGGCAGCCGGCCAGCATTACGGCCCCGGCCACGAGAAGAAGAAAGAACCGTCGCACGCTCGTATAATAGCCTTTCTGCTGCGCCCTGGTGGGCTGGGACGGGCGGACCTTTTTAGGCGATACTTTCTTTCCGCTCCATCATCCAAGAGAAAGGACTCGAAGTTTCAAGCTGCGGAGCAGGGAAGCACAATGAAGCGCACAGCCGACCCCACAACCATCACCCAGGCCACCTTCCAGGAACTTCTTCGCGAAGTGTTGCTGCGCTTGGGCGAGGATCCGGACCGCGAAGGCCTGCGCCGCACCCCGGAGCGCACGGCCCGCGCCCTGGAATACCTCACCAAGGGCTATCGTGAGGACCCGGAAGAGCTGTTGCGCGGCGCCCTGTTCAGCGTTGACTACGACCAGATGGTGATCGTGAAGGACATTGAGATGTTCAGCCTGTGCGAGCACCATCTGCTGCCCTTCTTCGGCAAGGTGCATATCGCCTACGTTCCCAAGGGCAAAGTGATAGGGCTGAGCAAGCTGCCGCGTTTGGTGGACATCTTCGCGCGCCGCCTGCAGGTGCAGGAGCGCCTGACCACGCAGATTGCCGAGACCATCCAGAAGGCCATCGAGCCGCAGGGCGTGGGCGTGGTGATTGAGGCCCGCCACCTCTGCATGATGATGCGGGGCGTGGAGAAGCAGCACTCGGCGGCGGTGACTTCCTCCATGCTGGGCTGCTTCCGCGAGGAACTGGAGGCCCGCCAGGAGTTTCTCTCGCTCATTCGCCAGCGCACCAATGGCAGCTAGACGTCCGCCCGGGCTTCGGGGCCGGCTTGGTTTACAATCGCTGGCCGTGGCTTATGAGAAAAACTGATCAAGGCGGCTCCTTCCGTCCCATCAAGCGCACCTCGCAGGTCGTCTTCGGCGAGCGCCATCACCTGCGGGCCGTGATGGACTCCATCCTCAGCTTTTCGTCCATGTCGGACCGGGTGGCTCGTGAGAAGCTCGGCCTGGAACAGTTGATTGACGCGCGCACCGCCGAACTCGACCGCATCCACGCCAACTTCGACCAGAACCTGGAGAAGGCGCGCGATCCCAAGACCACCGCCGACGAACTGGCTGCGCTCTTCCAGAAGACCTCCGCCGACGACTACCTGCTGCTGCGCATCATTGCCGAGCATCCCAACACTCCGTCGTCGGTGCTGGCGCTGCTGGCGGCCCACTCCTACGACGCGGTCAAGGAAAATGTGGCCCGGCACGCCAACGCCGACCGCAAGACGCTGGAGAAGCTGGCCGACGATCCTACGCGTCCGCTATGGTTTCTGGTGGCCTGCAACGCGGCGGCGCCCGAAGATTTGCGCGAAGAGTTGAAGAAACGCATGTGGCAGGGGTCGGAGAAGCAGTAGCCGCTACCATTCGCGGTAGCGGTAGCGCTGCGGGCGCTGCGGCATCAGCTTGATCATGGCCACGCCCGCCACGAAGCCTCCCACGTGCGCCCAGAAGGCGATGCCGCCCGCGGTCTGTGATCCGGTGGCCAGGGATGTAGCCGCCCCGGCCAGGAACTGCACCACGAACCAGTAGCCCAGCACCAGCCATGCCGGCAGCCAGGTAGTCCAGAAAACAAACACCAGCGGAACCAGCGTGAAGACGCGCGCGGAAGGGAAGAGCAGGAAGTAAGCGCCCATCACTCCGGCGATGGCGCCGCTGGCGCCCACCGTGGGCACCAGCGAGGAAGGATTGAACACCACATGGATGGCAGAGGCCACGGTACCGCTCGCCAGATAGAACAGCAGGTATCTAAAGTGCCCCAGGTGTCCCTCGATGTTGTCGCCAAAGATCCACAGCGCCATCATGTTCGACAGAAGGTGCAGCCAGGAGGCGTGCAGGAACATCGAGGTCAAAACCGGCACAAACACCGTTTGGGTGCCGACGCTGCCGGCCCCGGCCAGTGCATCCGCGATTTGGCCCGGCACAACCCCGAACTGGAAGAAGAATGCGATGCGATTGTCCGGACGGAGCGACAGCTCGAAGAGAAACGCGCTCACGTTCAGTGCCAGCAGGAACCACGTCATATACGGCGTGGCCAGGCGGGGCGCGTCGTCGCGGAGAGGAATCACGAGTTGACCGTTTGCGGACCCAGAGTCCACGATAGCAGAAGCGCATCATGAACGGCGTCGTGGTCATCCACAAGCCCGCGGGCGTGACATCGCACGACGTGGTGGCGCGCGTGCGCCGCATCCTGAAGGAGCGCTCGGTGGGGCACCTGGGGACGCTCGATCCCATGGCCACGGGCGTGCTCCCGCTTCTGCTCGGCCGCATGACCCGACTGGCGCAGTTCTACGACTCCTGTGAGAAGGCCTACGAGGGCGACATTCGTTTCGGCTACGCCACCGACACCTACGATGCCATGGGTGAGCCCCTTGGACCAGCCCAGCCGTTCCAGGCGTCGCTCGAGCAGGTGCGCGCCTTGGCCCGCCGGTATGAAGGGAAGTTCGAGCAGATGCCGCCACCCTTCTCCGCCAAGAAGATCGCCGGCGTGCCCGCCTACAAGCTGGCCCGGAAGAAGAAGGAGGTTCCGCTCAAGCCCGTGGAGGTGGAGATCCGGGAACTGGAAATCACCGGCTTGGACGGAGACCGCGCCAGCTTTCGCGCCCGCGTGGCCACCGGCACCTATCTGCGCTCGGTGGCACACGACCTGGGCCGGGATCTGGGCGTAGGGGCGCATCTGGCCCGGCTGGTCCGAACGGCGGTAGGCGAGTTCGCCCTGGCCGAGGCCCGGACCCTGGAGGAACTCGAAGCGGCCGCTGAGGCTGGCGATACGGAATCCGTAATGTTCCATCCTCGCCGCATCCTGCCGCACATGCCTTCCGTAACCGCGACGGAGGAGAGCGCGGCCCGCATCCGCCACGGGAACGCCGTGAACTTGCCGGAGATGTCGCGCGCCAAAGAGGTCAAAGTCTTCCAGGGACAGACGGATTTGATCTGCATCGCCCAGCGCGTGGCCGGGACGCTGTTTCATCCCAAGGTCGTTCTCGTCGGCGGGACCCAGTAGACGCTACGGGCCGCTGCGTAAGTCCCTCAGGTATTCGTCTTCGGCCCAGAGGCGGCGCGCCGCCTCCACCTGTGCAGCGGGCAGGGAAGTGCCGTCTGAGGCCAGCGCGTTCTGTTCTGTCTGGGTGGCGTTGCGCGCTCCGGGGATGGTGGTCGAGACTGCGGGATGCGATACCGCGAAGCGTAGTGCCCAGCGCGCGGCCGAGGATTCTCCGCCCTCCGCCGCCAGACGGGCGAACCCCGCGGCCCGGGGCGCCAGCTCCTGCATCTTCTCCGGCGGCAAGGTGTGGGAGCGATGGTCGTTGATGGGGAAGCGGGTTTCGGCGGTGAACTTGCCCGCCAGCAGGCCGTAGTACAGCGGTACGCGCGCGATCACCCCGAAGTTCTTCTGCCCAGCCAGGGGCAACACCTCTTCGGCCATTGCCTGCCGCAGGGCGTTATAGACGAGCTGCAGGGTGTGGCCGCAGCCCCGCTCCAGCACCGCCAGCGCCTCGCTGGGCTTGAAAATGGAGACCCCGAACCAGCGGATCTTGCCCTGCTCGCGCAACCTCTCCATGGTGTCCGGCCAGTCTCCGGAGCGAATTTCCTTCACCCCCGGGTTGTGGAGCTGGTAGAGGTCGAGCACGTCGCGGCCCAGGCGGCGCAAGGAAGCTTCACAGGACTTCTCGATGTGCGCTCGGCTGAAGTCCTTGGCCAGCCGCCCGCGGACAGTAACGTTGCCCACCTTGGAAGCCACATAGATGCGATCACCGGCCCCTGCCAGGGCCGTGCCCAGGATTTCCTCACTGCGGCCCTTGCCGTAAACGTCGGCCGTGTCGAAGAAATTTACGCCCAGCTCATGGGCGCGGCGAACCGCGGCGATGGCGTCTTCCTCGGGAACCTCGCCCCACCCGAACTGGATGCCGGCCGACTGGCTCGGGCCGCCAATGGCCCAGGCGCCAAAGCCGATCTCGCTGACCTTCACGCCGCACTTGCCAAGGGTTCGGTAGTTCATGCCAGCCCCTACGTCCGATAAGAGATATTATGTAAACTACGATACTGGGCCCGCCAATCAAGCCTTCCCGGCGCCTACGGTTGTGCCAGAAGCTTCTCCAGGTCTTCCCTGAACCTTGCCAGGGCGGCCAACCGCTCTGGGGTGGCTTCCACCTCCTCGGACTTCGCTTGGAAGACCTGGCGGCCTTCCTTCCCCACCAGCACTCCCAGGACTTCTCCCATTTTCCAGCCCGGTGTAGCCACCATTCTGAGACCTTCGGGCGTTGCTTCCAGCAGCGCGATACAGCCGTCGCGGCTTGCTCCTACCGCCTTGGGAAAACGCTCAAAGGTTTCCAGCTCGAAGCCGGCCTGGTAGATGCGCTCAAGTTGTTCGGAGGGGTCGGGCATGGCAGGAGGCCGAAAGCTCAGGCGGTTGCTGACGACTGCCGACTAACGACTAACGACTGACTACATCTTGTACCGGCCCAGGTCCTCGTCGTTCAGGTTTTCCAGCCACTTGCGCAGCTCCTCGCTGGAAACCTTGTCGGAGACAGCGCTGGCCAGCTTGGAAGACTTGAGTACTTCGTCGTCCACGAAGATGGGGCAATCAAGGCGCAGGGCCAGGGCGAGGGCGTCCGAGGGCCGCGAGTCTATGCTGATCACGCGCCCGTCCCGCTCCAGCCAGATGAGGGCGAAGAAGGTGTCCTCGCGCAGTTCGTTCACCACTACTTTACGTACGTGAGTATCCAGGCCAAGCAAGACGTTCTTCAGCAAGTCATGGGTCATGGGCCGGGGAGTGGCAACCTTCTCGATTTCCAGGGCGATGGCGTTGGCCTCGTAGATACCCACCCAGATGGGCAGCACAGAGTCCCCGCTCACGTCCTTCAGGATCACGATCGGCATGTTAGTGACCGGATCCATCATCAAGCCCCGGATTTTCATTTCCACTTCCACGACGACCTCCCCCCTGCTTGGATGCCCGTTCAGGCTGCTTAGACTACCATCACTCCCGCCAGGCTGTTGGGAAAAGTCTGGGTCACCCGTACCTTTACGTATGCCCCAGGCGCCGGCTCGATGGGCGCCGCCGTGAAGTTCACGGTCTTGTTCTGCGAGCTTCTCCCGACTACCTGTCCACGAGCTTCGTTACGACCCTCAACCATTACCTCTGTTATATCTCCTAAGTGCTTCTTATAGCGTAATTTTTGAATATCCCGTTGACGCTCCTGCAAAACGCCTAGACGCCTTGCTTTTTCCCCTTCCGGAATGCTGTCCGGCATGTGCAGGGCGGGCGTGTTGGGGCGCGGAGAGTACTTGAAGGAAAACACGCCGTCGAAGCCCACGGTTTCGAGCAGGGTCAGCGTCTCCTCGAACTCGGCCTCAGTCTCTCCCGGGAAGCCCACGATGATGTCGGTGGTGAGGCTGATGGGCCGGCGGGCCGACGCGATCCAGGAAACGCGCTCCAGGTAATCCTCGCGGGAGTACTCCCTGAGCATGGCTTTCAGCACCCGGCTGGAGCCGCTCTGCACCGGGAGGTGCACGTGATCGCACAGGGTGGGCACCGCATCCATGGTCTGCACGATGTCGCGCCCAAAATCGCGCGGGTGGCTGGTGGTAAACCGCACCCGCCGGATGCCGGGTACTTCCCCCACCGCAGCCAGCAATTCCGCGAACGTCTTCGTGCCTGAGGGATCGCGGTAAGAGTTCACATTTTGTCCAAGGAGCTGAATTTCCGTGTAGCCGGCGCCGGCAATGCGGCGCGCTTCGGCCAGCACCGAGTCCGAGCTGCGGCTGCGCTCCTTGCCGCGGGTGTAGGGAACGACGCAGTACGCGCAGAACTTGTCGCAGCCTTCGATGATGGTGATGTATCCGCGGAAGGGATTCGTACGCAGAGTGAACTCGGTTTCGAACGTCTGCTCGGTCTGGCGGTCGTCCAGGCCGGTCACCCGCCGGTTCCCTGCCTCTATCTGCACCAGCATCTGCGGCAGGTTGCGGTACGACGCAGAACCGCACACCAGCGAGACGTGGGGCGCGCGCTCGAAAATCTTTTCCCCCTCCTGCTGGGCCACGCATCCCAGTACTCCGAACTTCTTGCCTTCGGCCTGCAGCTTCTTGTAATCCTGCAGCCGGTGAAACACTTTCTGCTCGGCCTTGTCGCGGATGGAGCAGGTGTTGTACAGCACCAGTTCGGCCTCCTGGACGGTCTCCACCTGGCGATATCCCTGCGCCATCAGAGTGCCGATGACCTTCTCGGAGTCATGCACGTTCATCTGGCAGCCGAAGGTCTCGAGGTAGAACGTTTTGGGGTCGGTGGACATTGCCAGGCCAAAGTATATCGCAGGCTCAGGGGCGGCCGTGGCCGCGCTGGGCGCCGCCAAACTGCAAGGGCAGCTTCAGAACATCGTCAATCCGCCGGATCTCGAAATCGGCCTTTTCTTCCGGGCCCTCCGGCTCCACGCGGGCGAACTCCCCGTGCCGCAGGCGCACGGCCTGCATGCCCAGTCGCTTCCCTGCCCGGATCTCGCTGGAAGGCCGGTCGCCGACCACCAGGAAGCGCGAAGCGTCACCGCCCAGCTTGCGCAGCAGGGAGCGGAAGAGGTCGTCCTTGGTAACGATCTTTCCGGTGTCCGCGAAGAATATTCTCTCCACCGCCAACTCCCGTTCAAGACCCAGGGCGCGCACCTTGGCCCGCTGGATGGAAGGCTCTCCGTAACTGACGATGAAGTTGCGCACGGCCCGCCTGCGCAACGCGCGCAGCATGCGTCGCGCCCCTGGGAACAAGCGCAGGCGCGTGACCGGCGTTCCGAAGTAGGCCTGCCGCGCGATCTGGTGCAGCGCCTCCGTGTAGGGGACGCCGAAGCGGCGGCATACTTCCCGGTCAATCGAGTCCAGCCGCGGATCGCTGCGAAAGGCCCGCATGCGCACCCGAAAAATCTGTTCTGGGGTGGCGGGTACTCCGGCGCGTGCCTGGGCTCGGGCGGCGTGCCGGTGCGCTCCGCGGACGCGCTGGCCGAAGCAGTCGTAGAGCGTGTCGTCCAGGTCGAAGATGCAGAAGCGGATGACTGGCGTCCGGCCGGAAGCGGAGACCTTGATTCGGCCGCGGCTGGGTGAGGCCCTGCGCCTAGCTGTAGGAGGCGACCGCCTTGCCTTCATCGTCGAAGACCTCAAACAGGTTCAGCAGGCCGACGATCTTCAGCGTCTGCATGGCGAGCTTGGAGGGGCTGACCAGCTTCACCGAGCCCCCGCGCTGCTTGGCGGAGGTAAGGGTGCGCACCAGGATGCCGATGCCGCTGGAGTCAATCATGGGGACCTGGGTCAGGTTGAGCACCAGGCGGGCGTCCCCGCCGCCCAGCAGGTCGTCCACGCTCTGCCGCAGGGCGTCCACCGCATCGCCGATCTTCAGGTCGCCCTTCAACTGGATGACGAACACGTCCGAATGTTTGCGAACATTTATGTCCAAAGATGCCTCCCGGTTCCGGTTACCGGTTCCGTGCCACCCAGACAGCTTACCACCCGCGCGCCGCTTCGTTGACACCTTCCCAAGCGAGTGTTAGAGTGCGCGCACAAGTTAAGAGAACCTCCAGAATTTTGCAAGCGCAGCCGCCCCATTCTCAGGAGGCGCCCCTAGAAGGCGGGCCTGCGGAAAGAACCATGGCCACTTCCCGACCGGGTTACGAAGTCCCTTATGCCGACTTGGCCAGCGCGCTGCTCGCTACCAGCGAGGTGGTTCCGCGGGCTCGTCTGATTGCCGAGCAGGCGGTCAACCTGGTGCCCGATGGCGCCGCCGTCGTCTACGTGCTGGACGAGCACGGCGCCTTCGTCCCCAAAGCAACCGCGGGTGAGGTTGCCTTCCAGGAAGCGTCCATCGAATCCGGATCGAGCACTGTAGGGGAGGCGGCGGGCCGCAAGGAGCCGGTGATCTGGGCTGGGTCCGATCTGCCCCGGGAGGCCTACTCCCATCTGAACGTACGCCGCACGCTGGCGTCGCTGGCCGCCATTCCGATGATGGTTGACGAACGAATGATCGGCGCCATGGAGGTGCTGAGTTTCGAGGAGCCCATCAGCGATGCCACGCTGGCCGCCCTTTCCGAATTGAGTTCCTTCTCGGCGCTGGGCCTGGCTTCGAGCATTGCCTACGAGAACGAGCGCAACAACCAGCTCCAGTCCATCACCCGCATCACCCAGATGTACGACCTGGAGAAGGTCTTCAACGCCACGCTGGAAATGGACCAGCTCCTACCGGTCATCTCGGCCAAGTTTCAGGACATTCTGAGCGTGCAAGCGGTGAACCTGTGGATGGTCGAGGGCGACGGTCTGCTGCTCATGAGTCGTACGGGCATGGATCCCGCGTATGAAATGGAGGCGCGCCAGTCAGGCTCTGAGGGTATTGCCTCGGTCGTGGCCGACACCGGCGAGTCCGCGGTGATCGACTCTCCCGACGACGAGCGCTTGCAGACTCGCAACGCCAAAGTGGAAGAGGGTGCGACGTTTTCCTTGATGGCGGCGCCCATCCTGCACCAGGGTGCAGTGGTGGGAGTGGTCGAAGCCATCAACAAGATGGACGGCACGCCTTTCGATGAGGATGACCTCTTCCTGCTCAGTACCATGTGCGAGACCGCCTCCAACGCCTTGCACAACGCTTCCCTGCTCCAGGCTGAACGCAAGGTGGAAATCCTGGAAGCGCTGGTGCAGGTCAGCCACGAGATCACCTCGACCCTCAACCTGGATCGTGTGATCCAGAGCATCGTGAACGGCGCCCAGGCGGTGATCCCGTATGAGCGGGCTGCGCTGGCGATGGAGGAGCAGGGCAGGCTACGCCTGCGGGCCGTTTCGGGCCTCACTTCGGAAGAGATCAGCCGTAGCGACGCGAACATTGCGGCCCTGAATGAGATTCTGCAGTGGGCGACGGCGCTTTCCGAGGAGATCTACGTCCGGCAGCACGACGACGAGGTGGACGACCCGCGAGAAGAAACACGCGCCAAGTTCCAGAAGTACTTCAGCGACACCGGGGTGCGGGGCTTCTATGTCGTTCCTCTGGCCGACGATTCGGGACGGATCGGGATCCTCTGCTTCGAGAGCTCGAACCCGGACTTCTTGAGCACGGTGCATCTGGAAATGATCAAAGTGCTTGCCGGTCAGGCCACCGTGGCCCTGCGCAATGCTTCCCTCTACAAAGAGGTGCCCTTCATAGGTATCCTGCAACCGCTGGTGCAAGGCAAACAGCGGTTCCTGGCCATGGAGGCAGGGCGGCGCCGCGCATTGACCGTGCTGGCGGCAGCGGTGGCGATTTTCCTGGTGGCTATCCCCATCCCCATGCGAGTGGATGGCGACGCCACCGTGTCGGCTACCCGCTCCGCCAGCGTGCAGCCGCAGATTGAGGGAGTGGTCAAGAAGGTTTATGTACGTGAGGGCGACCCGGTCAAGCAGGGCACGGTCGTGGCGGAACTGGAGGACTGGGATTACCGCGCCGCCCTCGGGGCCACCCAGGCCAAATACAACGCCGCGACCAGCGAAATGAATCGGGCGCTGGCGGCCAGTGATGCCACCGAAGCCGGCATCCAACGCGTGCAGGCTCAGTATTGGGCCTCGGAAGTCACGCGGGCGCGCGAACGCCTGGAACGCACGCGCCTGCGCTCGCCCATCGACGGCGTACTTGCCACGCCCCATGTGGAGAACTTCACTGGCAGGTACCTGAAGCCCGGCGATACCTTCGCCGAGGTAGTGGACGCCTCACACGCCAACGTGGATGTAGTGATCGATCCCAAGGACGTGGCGTTGTTGGAGCCAGGCATGCACGCAGCGGTAAAGCTGGAAGGCCTGCCCACCCGCATACTCCGGGGGCAAATCACCGTGGTAAGCCCCAGGAGCCAGGCGACAGCATCTGGAGAAAGCCGGGTCTACTTCGCGCGCGTGGATGTACCGAATCCGGACGGCGTGGTCCGGCCGGGAATGACAGGGAGAGGCAAGGTGACGGTGGGGTGGCGGCTAGCCGGTTACGCCATTTTCCGCCGCACGGCGATGTGGATGTGGGAGAAGGTGTGGTCGCTGGCCGGCTGGTAGCTGATGTCAGGGGAGAATGAACGTGTCTAAGTGGAAACGCGTGATGCTGATGCTCTCGGCCCTCACGTTGCTGAACGGTTGCGACTCCAACAAGGTGGCTCCAGCTCAAGCCTCCACACCGCCTTCCGCCGCGGCGCCGGCCAGCGCGCCGCCTGCCGCGGTCAACCAGGATTTCGAAGCGTCGGCCCCCATCATCGTCGAAAACCAGGTGGACGTGGCGGCGCAACGGGAAGGCGTGGTAGTGCAGATCGGCGCCGATATCGGCACCAGCGTACGCAAGGGGCAGTTCCTCGCCCGGCTCGACGACCGCCAACTGGCGGCGGAACGGGATGCCTCCAGGTCTAAGGCCGCCGCCATCGAAGCGGAGATGCAAAACTGGGCCGAGCAGCAGAAGGTGGATGAGGTGGACCTTGTGCGCGCCGAAGGAATGTGGAAGGCAGGGCTGATCACGCAACAGCAGCTCGACCATGCCCGCTACCGCGTAACCCAATCCCAGTTCGAAGCCGAGCGCGAACGCCATAACCTGGAGAATGCGCGCTCGACCCTGAAGGTCCTGGAGTTGGAACTGG
>CAZXVY010000059.1:3786-11450 GCA_964644115.1 uncultured Terriglobales bacterium | reverse complement strand
CGGGAGGCCATCAGCCGCTCGTCGTTGAGCCCGGCCTGGTAGCCGGTGACGGCCTTGAAGGAGTTTTCCAGACCAAAAATGTTGTCGGCGGCGATGCGTGCGTTTTCCGCGGACTCGGCGGCGAACTTCTTGTGCAGCGCGATGCGGCGCTGGTAGGACTTCAGCAGAAACGGATAGCTCACGTCCCGCAGGAACTCGATCTCGGCCATGGTCTTCAGCCGGCCGGTGGAACCGGGGTGTCCGGAGACGAACACCAGGTCGTTTTCCTTCACGCCCGTCTTCGACCATTTCAGGTGGTGCGCAGTGGCGGCCGGCTTATCGTTCTCGTAGACACGGAAGAAGGCCACGTCCAGGTCATAGCGAGGGAAGTTGAAGTTGTCCGGGTCGCCGCCGAAGAAAGCGATGTCCAGCTCGGGCGCGAACTCCAGGCGGACGTCGGTGTACTTCTTGTACTTGTAGAGGTGGTAGGCGCCGCCGGAGTAGAAGGTGACCATGTCGCAACGCAGGCCGGTGGAGGCGGCGCATTCCTTCTCGATGGACGACATGGCCGCGCGTTGCGCCTGTCCGGCTTCAGCCGCCGACATACCGGGCTTCACCCCAGCATTGACGCGGGTGGTGGCGTCCTCCAGGTCCTGCAACACATTCAGCTCCAGGGAAGGGCATTTCGCCTCGTCTGTCCGGGTGCGGGCGTAGAAGCCGGTTTTGAGGAGGTCCTTGCCTTCGGACGAGAGCTGATGAATGCACTCCGAAGCTACGTGATGGTTGGTGAAGGCGAGGCCGTCGGCGGAGACGAACGATCCGGAGCCTCCGTTGTTAAAGCGCACCGAGGACAGGCGCACGTGGTCCAGCCATTCCTGGGACGGCTCAAAACCGTAGGCGGCCTTGATTTTGTCCTTGGGGACGGCGCTGAACAGCCACATGCCCTCGTCAGCCAGGGCCGGGGTCAGCAGCAGGACAGACAGGGAAATAGCCAGTAGCCAGCGTCGGGTCATGGGTTCTCCTGAGACAGGGCGGCAAGGCTGCCGCCACGAAATGCCTGCTCCTTAAATATACAGCCAGACCGGCGGGTCCGCAAAACCTGCGACGATTTGGAATCGCCAGCCGGTTTGGGGTATAAAGTGGACTTGCCGGACGCTCGGCCGTCGCTTCCGACCCGCAATCGTTCGCTATCATTCTCGAGGAAAGCATATGTCCACCGCAGCAGTGCCGGCCAAGGGTTTGGAAGGAGTAGTCGCCGCCACCTCCAGCATCTGCTACATCGACGGCGAACAGGGAATACTCGCCTACCGCGGCATTGACATCCACGAGCTGGCCAGCAACTCCACCTTCGAGGAGACCTGCGCGCTGCTGTGGTTCGGCAAGCTGCCCACGCGCCAGGAACTGGACGACGTGCGCGCCCACCTGGTCGCCGAACGCAAGCTGCCGGAAGGCATCCTGACGGTGCTGCGGCAAGCGCCCAAGTCGGCGCTTCCCATGGAAGTGCTGCGCACCGCGGTTTCGGCTCTGGCGTTCTCCGATCCCGACGCGCACGCTTCGCCCACCGACCGCGAAGCCAACGTGCGCAAGACCTACCGGCTCACGTCGCAGATCGCGGCCATCGTGGCTTGCTACGACCGCATCCGCAAGGGCCGTCCGGTGGTGGATCCCGACCGCTCGCTCTCCCACGCCGCCAACTTCCTGCTGCAGCTCAACGGGGAAAAGCCGTCGGAGACGGCGGAGAAGGCGTTCGATATTGCCCTGATTCTGCACGCCGACCACGAGCTCAATGCCTCCACCTTTGCGGCGCGCGTGGTGGCGGGCACACTTTCCGATATGCATTCCGCCATCACTGCGGGCATCGGCGCGCTCAAGGGGCCGCTGCACGGCGGCGCCAACGAAGAAGTGATGAAGATGCTGTATGAGATCGACAAAGCCGGCGCCGATCCGGTGGAGCACGTCCGCGGAATGCTGGCGCAGAAGAAAAAGGTTTCCGGCTTCGGCCACCGGGTGTACCACACCGAAGACCCGCGCGCCACGCACTTGCGCAAGATGTCGCGCGAGCTGGGCGAGTCCAGCGGCCAGGGCAAGTGGTCCGAAATGTCGGCCAAGATCGAGGAATTCATCAAGAAGGAGAAGAAGCTCAACGCCAACGTGGACTTCTACTCCGCCTCCACCTACACGGCGTTGGGACTCGACCTCGACCTGTTCACGCCCATCTTCGCGGTGTCGCGCATCAGCGGGTGGACGGCGCACGTGCTGGAGCAGTTCGGCGACAACCGCCTGATCCGCCCGCGCGCCGACTACGTCGGGCCCAAGCACCCCGCGCCCTACGTGCCCATGGAGCGGCGGACGTAGCTGTCGCAACTCTCCTGCGTTCAATCCAGTAGCGGGAGGACCTCGCCCTGGACTTCACCCCAGACTCCTGATCCCAGACTCTCGCCCGGACCCCAGTACTTGAGCGGGCCGAAACCGTTAGAACAGGCAAGTCTCTAAGCACCTGGTTCTGTTCAGCTCATGGTAGCTGCTTGACACTGTGCGAGAACTTCATGGTTTTGGCGCAGGGACGCTTATTGGGGGAAGTTCATCCGCCGCAACAGGTCTTGGAAGCGCGGGTCGGAGCGCAGGGGGTCGGGCCAAACCGCGACTTTGATAAAATCGAAGTCGCTACCACGATCCTCATAGGCCTTTTCCAGCCAAGCAAGCGCTTCCTCCCTCTTTCCCAGCCCTACGTAGACTCGCGCGACGTCATTGGCAGGGATATGCCTTCGTTCCAAAAGTTCCTTCAGCAGCTTTTCTGCTTCACCCTTTTTGCCCGCCCGGGCATAGGTGTATGCGAGGCCCCCTACATACACTGCTGGCCGAGCATCCGCAAGGGCGATGGCCTTACGGAACTCGGCAATGGCTTCCTCATACATCCCTTTGTACACATAAGCCACACCAGCGTAATTGTGTGCCTGAGCGAAATTCGCATCCATCTCCAGAGTCTTCCGGCATTCGCGAAGTGCTTGGTCATACTGACGGGCGTAGAGGTAGACCCAGGCGACGTTGGCGTTTATGATCAAGGAAAGGGGGTCGAGTTGCTGGGCCCGTTTGATTTCCCTGAGTGATTCTTCCATCCGGCCCATAACTGTCAAATAAAGCGCGTACCAATGGTGAGCGGGGGCAGAGTTCGGCTTCAATTCAAGGGCGCGCTTAAATTCGCTCTCCGCACCGACCCAATCCCGATCGAGCCGCCACTTGACCCATGCAAGTGAGGTATGAGCTTCGGCTAGCGTGTCATCAATTTCCAGCGCTTGGATCGCCGCCACCCGCGCTTTGGGATAGGCCTCCGATCCAGGAAGAGAACCCATTATGGGAAGCACGTTGTAAGAATCTGCAATCCCTACGTAGGCCAAGGCGAAGCCCGGGTCCTTTTCAATGGCCTGCTGAAAATACCCAAGGCCTTTTTGGAGATCCTCTTCCCTCCTCTTGTTCCAGTGGAAGCGGCCCTTGAGATAGAGCGCGTAGGCTTCGGGGTTGACGGGGCGGGCGCTCGCTAGGCGCGCCTGTTCTTGCGGCGCCACCTTGATCTGGATCTCCCGCGCGATGGCCTGCGCCACCTCGCTCTGCAAGACCAGGATGCCCCGCATTTTTCGTTGATAGCTTTCCGTCCACAGGTGTCGATCCGTGGGACCATGAATCAACTGCACAGTGATGCGCACCTCGTCGCCCTCACGCAGCACCGACCCCTCGATGAGGGCATCCGCGCCCAGTTCCCGCGCAATCTGCGGCATCGGCTTCTTCGCCCCCTTGTATTGCATCACCGACGTGCGCGAGATAACTTTTAATGCGCCAATTTTGGACAGCTCGGCAATCAGCTCTTCTGTCATCCCGTCGGCGAAGTATTCCTGCTGCGGGTCGCCGGAGAGATTCTGGAGCGGCAGAACGGCCAGCGATTCGATGCGCGGCGGCCCGCTCTGCGCCGGCGGGCGCAACCATTGCCAGAGCGACACCCCCGCCACGGTCGCCAGCCCAAGCCCTGCAGCGATTCCGGCCGCCACTAGAGCCCACATCCATGGCTTCCGCGCGGGTGCTGCCAGAGCCGCAGACGCAGCCGCTGGCATCCCCAACCTCCGCAGGTCCACGCCCAGTTCCTTCGCAGACTGATAGCGATGCTCCGGGTCTTTCTCCAGCGACTTGGAGATGATGCGCTCCAGCTCCGGCGAGAGGTTGGCGTTGACCGCACGCGGCGGCACCGGCGCCTGGCGCAGGATGGCGTCCGTCAGCATGGGAGAGCTGGTCTGCGGGAAGGGCCGCCGGCCAGCGGCCATCTCGTATAACACCGCGCCCGCTGCCCAGATGTCCGAGCGGGCGTCCGCGGGCTCGCCCTGCAACTGCTCCGGCGCCATGTAGGGCAGCGTTCCTACCGCGCCGCGCGTCTGGCTGAGGCTCTCCGTAACGGCAACGTCGCTGACCGGACGCAGCAGCTTTGCCAGCCCGAAATCCAGGATCTTCAGCCGCCCGTCCGGCGTCAGGCGCAGGTTCCCCGGTTTCAGGTCGCGATGAATTACGCCCTCGGCGTGCGCCGCCGCCAAGCCTTCGGTCAGTTGCGCGCCCAGCCGAATGACCTCCTTCTCCGGTAGCGCGCCCGCCGCCAGCTTCTCGTCCAGGGTCACGCCGGGAATCAGCTCCATTACTAGGAAGTCCACGCCGTCCTGGGTATCGAAGTCGAAGACGGTCTCGATGTTGGGATGGTTGAGCTTGGAGAGTGTCAGGGCTTCCTTGCGGAAGCGCCTGCGGGCGTTTTCATCGGTGAGCGTACTCGGCGGCAGAACCTTCAGGGCGACCTCGCGGTCCAGGCGCTCGTCGTGCGCGCGATAGACCACACCCATCCCACCCGCGCCAATCTGCTCCAGGATGCGGTAGTGGCCGAGCGTCTGGCCGATCATTGGGAAGGAACCGCCTTCGGGCGAATCTTAGGCCGCAACTGCGGACACGTCAACGCGTGGAAGATCAGCCATAAGGGTCCGCGTTGCCCGGGTTTACTTTCGGCGTAGAATAAGGACATGCGCCGCGTGTACCTCGACAACAACGCCACCACTCCGGCCCTGCCGGAGGTGCTGGAGGCGATGCGGCCGTACTTTGCCGAGCAGTTCGGCAACGCGTCGTCCATCCACCACCATGGACAGCAGACGCGGGCGGCGGTGGAGCGCGCGCGCGAGTCGGTGGCAGCGCTGCTCAACTGTCGGGCGGCGGAGCTGGTCTTTACCAGCGGCGGCACCGAGGGCGACAATCTGGCGCTCACCGGACTGATGGAACCCGGCGACCATTTGGTCACCTCCACCATCGAGCACCACGCCGTGCTCAACGCTTCGAAGCAGCTTCAGGAGCGCGGGTTCGAGGTGAGCTATGTCCCCGTGGATGGCCGCGGCATGGTTGATCCCGACGATGTGCGGCGCGCGCTGCGCCCCAACACCAAGCTCATCAGCATCATGATGGCCAACAACGAAACCGGCGTGCTGCAGCCGGTGGAGAAGATCGGCCGCGTCGCCGCCGAAGCCGACGTCTACTTTCACACCGACGCCGTGCAGGCCGCGGGCAAGGCGCCGATTGACGTGAAGAAGATCGGCTGCGACCTGCTGTCCATCTCCGGCCACAAGATGCACGCTCCGCAGGGGACGGGAGCGCTGTTCGTACGCCGGGGCACGCTGCTCCGCCCGCTGTTCTTCGGCGGCAACCACGAGCGAGGGCGGCGCGCAGGCACGGAGAACGTCCCTGGCATCGTCGGGCTGGGCGTGGCCGCAGAGATCGCCCGCAAGTCGCTGGAGAGCGGAGAAGTCGAGCGGCTGGGCGGGCTGCGCGATCGCATCCAGAAGGTGATCATGGAAACGCTGGATGCGGTGGGAGTGAACGGGGAAGGCGCGCCGCGCGTCCCTACCACCACCAATATCCGCTTTGACTGCATCGAGGGCGAGGCGCTGGTGATCGCGCTCGACCTGAAGGGGCTGGCGGTTTCCACCGGGGCGGCCTGCTCCAGCGGCGCCATCGAGCCTTCGCACGTGCTCACCGCCATGGGCTTGCCGCCGGAGCGCGCCCGCGCCAGCCTGCGCTTCAGCCTGGGCAAGCAGAACACTGCTGCCGACGTGGACTTCGCGCTCGGCCTCCTCCCTGAAGCCGTGGCCCGGCTGCGCGAGCTGTCACCCGTGTGGCAGAAGCAGCGCGCAGCGGTGTCGTAGACAGTCCAGCATTTGGCAATTGGCACTTGGCATTTGGCCCGCGGCGATCGCGCCTTCCTCCACGAATCACCGGGAAGTTACAATGAAGCTTGGTAGCCAAATGCCAACTGCCAATTGCTAAGTGCCATTTTCATGTCCTCAAGTCAGACAATTGCCGTAGCCATGTCGGGCGGAGTGGACTCCTCGGCCGTGGCGGCGATCCTGCGCGCCGAGGGGCACACGCTGGTGGGGCTGACCATGCAGCTCTGGAACCAGCGGCGGCTGGCGGGACGCGAGGGCATGCCGGAGCAGGTGCAGGGACGCTGTTGCTCGCTGGACGACGTTTACGACGCGCGCCGCGTGGCCGAGACCCTGGGCATCCCCTATTACGTGGTCAACCACGAGGAGCGCTTCGAGCGCGAGGTGGTGCGTCCCTTCGTGGAGGAGTATCTCTCCGGGCGCACGCCCATTCCGTGCAGCCTGTGCAACAGTCAGGTGAAGTTCGACCAGTTGCTGGTGACGGCGCGGCAAATCGGCGCCGACCTGCTGGCCACCGGCCACTACGCGCGCGTGGAGCAGGACGAGGCCACGGGCCGCTGGCTGCTGCGCCGGGCCGTGGATGAGGCCCGCGACCAGAGCTATTTCCTCTTCGGCCTGACCCAGGAGCAACTGAGCCGCACGCGCTTTCCCCTGGGCGGCATGCGCAAGCCGGAAGTGCGGGAGCTGGCTCGCCGGTACGGGCTGGCGCTGGCCGACAAGCCCGACTCGCAGGAGATCTGCTTTGTTCCCGGCGGCGATTACAAGAAGTTCCTGGACGCCTACCTGGCCGAGCAGGGCGAGCCCGCAACCGATACCGCGGGTGAGCTGGTGACCACCAGCGGAGAAGTGCTGGGCCGGCACGCCGGGGTGCAGAACTTCACCGTAGGCCAGCGCAAGGGCCTGGGAGTGGCCACCGGAAATCCGCTCTACGTGATTGCCCTCGAGGGTGACCAGCGCCGCGTGGTGGTGGGTTCGGACGATGAACTGCGCTCGAACACACTGCGCGCCCGCGGCCTCAACTGGATTGCCGTGGACGACCTGCGCGCTCCCCTGCGTGTCCAGGTGAAGATCCGCCACCGGCACGAGCCCGCGCCGGCACTGCTGGAGAAGTCAGGAGATGACGAGGTTCTGGTGACCTTCGATCACCCACAGCGCGCCATCACTCCCGGGCAGGCGGCAGTCTTCTACCAGGGAGATTTGGTGGTAGGTGGCGGCTGGATTAGCTGACGGGCTAGGCTCGCTTCCCGCGGCTGCCCCGTCATGCACACTCTTAGCTACTGGGGGAGCCCTAGCCGCTTCAGTAAATCCTGAAACCTGGGGTCGGAGCGCAAGGGATCAAATTCCGGCCACCGCACGAACCCCATGATTCGGTAAGAGTGCTCGTCGTAGGCCTTTTCAAGCCAGCGGAGGGCGGCCTCGTTGTCGCCCAGACCCACACTGGCCAGCGCCAGG
>CAZXVY010000059.1:0-3686 GCA_964644115.1 uncultured Terriglobales bacterium | reverse complement strand
AAGCCAGCGGAGGGCGGCCTCGTTGTCGCCCAGACCCACACTGGCCAGCGCCAGGAACTCGGGTGGTACATAGTTCCTGGCTGCGTATTCTTCCATCTTCCTGAACTCGAGGATGGCTTCCCGCCGGCGTCCGCTGGCGGCATAGGCATGGACTAGGAGCCAGCGGGGCCGGTCTTCGGTAACGTCCTTTTCCGCCTCGCGCAACTCCGCAAGGGCTGCCTCCGGCTGGCCTTTGAGCAGGGAGGCGCGGGCGACGCGCACGTTAGCGACCCTCCTGAATTCACGACTGGGTGGAAACCTGTGAGCTTGCCGTATGGCATCGTCGTAGCGGCGCAGGTTTGTAAGTTGGTCCGCAAGGCTCCGGGTCGCGCCGCCAAAAGGGTCGAGCTCGGCGGCGAGCCGCGCCTGTTGCAGGGCTTCCTCGTCCCTCTTGAGCGCCACAAGCAGGATGGAATACCAATGGCGGGCCCGGGCCAGGCTGGAGTCCAGGGCGATAGCGCGCAGATACTCCTTCTCCGCTCCCGCCCAGTCCCAGTCGGCTTCGCGAACCGCGGCCATGACCGTGTGGGCTTCCGCAAGGCTGGGGTCGAGTTCGACCGCCCGGGTGGCGGCGGCGCGCATCTTCGGCAAGCCTGCGCTTGGCCGCAAGTAGCCTTCGTCCGTCATCACCACGTATGCGTCTGCAAGCCCCGCCCACGCGGGCGCGAAGTTCCCGTCGAGCCGGAGGGCTTGCTCAAAATACGCTATTCGCCGCTGCACGATTTCTTCTTCCCCGAGCCTCTTCATCTCAAACCGGCCCTTTAGGTAGGCCTCGAGCGCGGCCGCGTTCACCGGGCGCCGCCCGGCAAACAGAGCGCGTTCCATGGGCGTGAGCTTGACGACGGCTGCTTCCGCAATGGCCAACGCCAGGTCGCTCTGCAGAGTGAGGATGCTGGCGCTTTCGCGCTCGTAGCTTTCCGCCCAGACCTGCGCCTGGTCGCCGGTGCGAATGAGCTGGGCGGACACCCGCACGCGCTCACCTTCACGCCGGACGCTGCCTTCCAGCACGTAGGTCACGCCCAGTTCCCGGCCGATTTCCGCGACGCTCTTTTTCGCCTGCTTGTATGGCATGGTGGAAGTACGGGCGATGACGGCCAGCCTCTCGGCGTTAAGCTTACCCAACTGCGTGATCAACTCCTCGGTCATGCCGTCGCTGAAGTACTCCTGCTTCGGGTCGCCGCTGAGATTCTGGAACGGCAGCACGGCCACCATGACCCTTCCTGAGACCGCCGGCGAAGCTACGGGCGCGGGTGGCGGCGCCGGCTGCTTCCAAGCAAGGTATCCCGCCAGCAGGAGCGCCGCGAGCGCCAAACTCACCGCCAGCGGTTGATTCCCTCGGCGCGCTGCGGCGGCCTCCGCGGGGCCGGGCGCTCCTCCGCCTCCTTCCAGCGGCGCAATGAACCGGTAGCCGCGCCGCGGCAGCGTCTCCACGTAGCGCGGCTCTTCGGCCGAGTCGCCCAGCGACTCGCGAATCTTGTTGATGGCGGTGTTCAAACTGTTCTCGTAGTCCACGAAGGTGTCGGCGGGCCAGAGCTCGCGGCGCAGCTCCTCGCGGGTGACGACCTGGCCGGGGTGCTGCAACAGGAGGAGGAGGACGTGGAAGGGCTGTTCCTGCAGCTTGATCCGGTGGCCGTTTTTCCGGAGCTCGCCGGCGCGCGCGTCCACCTCAAACACGCCGAAACGGATGGGTGCGGCGACTTGGACTTCTGACGACATCGCCGCCGCCCAGTGTAGCACCTCTTGAAGGCCGGTTAAGGTGCCGCGAATCCTGCCATAAATCTCATGTTTCCGAGCACTTAACCGTCAGGCCACATTCATGCCGCATTCAAGGCGCTGTCCATTGAGCTACCCGGACAGCGGGTCCAAGTTGGGCGCCACCACGCACCACGGAGGTGGCTGCCATGACCCAGAGAGTCCTTGCTTTCCTGCTTCTCGTGATTGCCGATACCCCTTCCTTCGCCCAGACTCCGGCCCTCGAACCTCTTGCCATCACCTTCCGGATCTACAACTACGCGCGCGTTGGGGAGCAGGAACTGGCGGAGGCCAAAAGGGAAGCCGCGCGGCTTCTGGCTGAGATCGGAGTTGTCGCGGCGTGGCGCGACTGCCCGCTTACGGAAGCCGAGTCCGCCGCCAACCGCAGCTGTGAGAATGCTCTCGGCGCCCGTGATGTCGTGCTCCGCATCCTGCCGCAGGAAATGGCCGCACGCTTCGGTCTTTCACCCAAGACCTGCGGGTTCGCGATGCAGCCCGAGGACGAACAATCTCTCCTCTATGGGAACGTGTTCTACCAATGCGTGGAGGAAGTGAAGAAGGTAAATCCCCAGTACCGACGGGCCTGGGTGCTGGCCTTGCTACTGACGCATGAAGCCGGCCATCTGCTGCTGGGAACGAACGCCCATACTCGTGGCGGCATCATGCGGGCGAATTGGAAGGCGCGCGACCTGGAAGCCGCCGCACAAGGCGACACCCACTTCAGCCTAACGCAGGCGGCGAAGGTTCGGCAGAGAATGATGAAGCGCCTCGATGCAACCAAGGCCACGGTTGCGGCGCGCTAGACGGGCTGGTCTTGCGCTGGTTTCGGCGCGGGGGGAAATCCTGGCCTGTTCCTGTCGGTTTCAGAAAAATTGTCATCCCGAGCGGAGGCGCGTAGCGCCGAAGTCGAGGGATCTTGGTTTTCTCGAATCGGGCGAGACCTTAAATGAAAACCACGAAGCCGCCGGACTGCTGAAGGCAAACGACTAACGGCTGCCGGCTAGATAAACATTTCCTCTTCCTGCGAAGCGCTGACCGCTTCGCGGGAAGCGGGGCGGCGGTCGCCTTTGCGGCCGAAGAAGTACTCCACCCCTGCCGAGAGTCCCTGGATGATGGCGGCCACCTGTTTGACGGGAGAGATAAGGGTGTCATGCATCATCTCGGTGGTTTGCTCCACCTTGTCGAGCGTGCGCCCGACGATCTGATCGCCGCGGATCACCTGCAGGCGGGCGCGGTCCACCACTTCGTCGAGGGCCTCGTTCAAATGCGCCACCTGCTTCTTGATGCCGGCGGTGGCCACGGCCAGGTTGCTGGTGATGTTACCGACGTTGACGCGGCTTTCCACCAGAAGGGTGTTCAGGGCGTCGAGGACAGGCATGCCACGCCGGTGGATTTCGTCGGCCAGGGCCTCGACGCGCGCGCTGGTTTTCTTGAGGCTGACGAACATTCCGATCAGGATGCCCATCTGGATGAGTACGGCCAGGGCGGTAACCGCGATGAAGATGGTGAGCAGCGTCAGCGTGTTCTGGTCCATCGGCCCGTTCCTCGCGCAGCGGTGTAGCCCGGGTTTTTCTGTAGAGACGTTGCTGGCAACGTCTCCTGCCGAAACGTAGCCAGCGAGACGTGGCCAGCTACGCTTCTACCGGGCCTGAAGCAGAGCCGCTACGACTTCTTGGCTGCGCCTTCGGCGGTAGCCTCGCGGTAAGCCTGGCGTCCGGCGTCCACCGCAGCTCCCAACTGTTCCTTCTGGCGGCTCACAACTTCGCGCCCGCGGTCCGCCCACTGGCCGGCCTGCTCGCGCGCCTGGCGGCCTTTGGAGACGATGAAATCGCGCCCTTCTTCGGCGCTCTCCAGCAGCGCTTCGCGAGTCTCGCGGCCGGCGCGCGGAGCGTACA
>CAZXVY010000058.1:0-11498 GCA_964644115.1 uncultured Terriglobales bacterium | reverse complement strand
CTCCACCGTGCCAGTCGTTGGTCCCGCTCTTGGTGATGATGTTCACGATGCCGGCCACGGCGCGGCCCGCCTCCGCCGAGTACTGCGTGTTGATGACGCGGAACTCCTGCACCGCCTCCTGCGAGGGCGTGGTCTTCTGGACGCCCGATGCGGTGGACATGTTGTCGGCGCCGTCGATGGCCACCAGGTTGTAGTGAATATTCTGCCCGGCGAAGGAAATCTTGGTCACCGGTTCGATGATCACGTCAGTGGAGCCGGAGGTGGTCTCGCCCACGGTCACGCCCGGCGCCAGCAGCGCGAAGTCAATAAACTGGCGGCCGTTTACCGGCAAGCTGTCAATCTGCACCTCGCTGATCACCGAGCTGACGGAAGTGCGCGTGGGTTCCACTAGCTCGCTCAGCGCTTCCACCGTCACCTGCTGCTCCACCTGGCCGACGGCAAGAGTAAAGTTCACGGCGGCGTTCTGCCCGATCTGCAGCACCACTTTGCGCGAGTCCTTCTTGAAGCCGGTGAGTTCCGCGGTCACGGTGTATTCGCCCACCGGCAGTCCGGGGATGACATAGTCGCCGCCGCCGGAACTGGTGGCGGATCGCGTCAGCTTCGTGCCGCTGCTCACCGCGGTCACGGTAGCGTTGGGCAGGGCGGCGCCGGTGGCGTCAAACACCCGCCCTTCCAGCGTCGCATTGATGGTCTGACCCTGCACGCTCACACCGAGGAGCGCCACCACGCACAACGTGAGAAATAGAGATAAGGAACGCTTCATAACACTACCTCCCGGGGAGAAATTGTCCTTGAACTGCTCGGTTTTGAAGAGGCCGAAACCCATGCAGGGCCGCAAGTTAACTAGATTTCTAGAGCGTTGTCAAGGACAAGCGCCACCGGGCTGCCCTCGCGGATGACCGCCCCAGCAGCCTCTGCCAGGTATCTTTTCCCGGCTCGGGGCGCGAAGGGTTCTGGTCTTTTCCCGCCAGGCTGGCTATAGTATCAGCCCCTCACCTTCGACCTCGAGGAACGGAGGTTCACAGTCATGGCGAAACAGGGAGAAATTCTCGCCGGTTTTCTGGCGCCGCACCCTCCCCATCTCATCTATGGCGAAAACGCTGAGCGCAATCTACCCCGCTCCACCGGCGGCTGGGAGGTGCTGCGCTGGGCCTATGAGAACTGCCGCGAGAGCATCGCGCGGCTGAAGCCCGACGTCATTCTGGTCCACACTCCCCACTGGATGACCATCGTGGGTCACCACGTGCTGCGGGTTCCGCGCCTGAAGGGGATCTCCGTGGATCCAATCTTCCCCCACCTGTTTCGCTACAACTATGAGATGAACGTTGACTTGGAGCTGGCCGATGCCGTGCACGACGAGACCATTGCCGAGGGCCTGCTCTCTCGCAAGATGACCAATCCCAACTTCCGCGTGGATTACGGCACCATCATCTCCCTGCACATGCTGAATCCCAACTGGGACATTCCCATCCTCAGCATTTCCGGCAACACCTCTCCCTACTACTTCTCGCTCAAGGTGGGAATCGAGGAGATGTACAAGCTGGGGCGGGCGACGCGCCGGGCCATCGAGAAGACCGGCCGGCGGGCGGTGCTGGCCGCCAGCAACACCCTTTCGCACTTCCACTTCGATCGCGAGCCCAATCCCCAGCTGCCCGAGGACATGAGCCGGGAGCACATCTTCAGCCACGAGAACTACCTTTGGGACATGCGGGTGGTGAATCTGATGCGCCAGGGCAAGATGGAAGAGCTGGTCCAACTCCTGCCCGAGTTCATCAACGCCACCGCCTCCGAGGTCAAGTCCGGCTCGTTGTTCTGGATGCTGGCCGCCATGGGTTTCCCCACGATGCCCGCCCGCGTACACGGCTACGGCACCGTGATCGGCACGGGAAACGCCGTGGTGGAGTGGAACCTGGCGTCGGGAGGCAATGGCCATGCCTGAGGGGAAGCTGGTCAAGGCGTACCTCCTGCCCGGCCTGCCGCATCTCGTGTTCGGGGAGAAGGTCGGCCGCTGGGCGGAGTTGCGCCGCGCCTTCCAAGCCGCAGGCAAGGCCATCCGCGATGCCAAGCCCGACGTGGTCATGATCTTCAGCACCCAGTGGATTTCGGTTCTCGGGCATATGTTCCAGGCTCTTCCCAACCCCAAGGGCGTCCACGTGGACGAGAACTGGCATCATCTGGGCGAGATTCCCTTCGACTTTCGAGTGGATGTGGACCTGGCTCACAAGGCGGTCGAAGCCGCCGGCTCCAAGGGTCTGCAGGCCCGCGCGGTGAACTACGAAGGCTTTCCCGTGGATACCGGGACGCTGGTAGTGGCGCACTTTCTGGGCGGCGGCCACTCCATCCCGCTGGCCGGCGTCTCCTGCAACATCTATGCCGGCCGCGACGACGAACTCACGTTGGGAGGCGCCACCGCCGAGGCCATCCGCCAGACCGGGCGCCGCGCTGTGGTGGTGGCCTGCACCGGTCTCTCCGGCCACTTTTTCACGCAGGAGATTGAGCCGGAGAAAGACCGCGTATCCACCGACGAAGACGACCAGTGGAACCGCAAAATGCTCGACCGCATGGCGCAGGGCAAGAACGCCGAGGCGATGGAAGCGGTGGGCGAGTTCGCTGGAGCCACCGGCGCCGACATGGGCTTCAAGGCCTTCTACTGGCTGATGGGTGCGCTGGGAACTCCCAGCGTCCCCGGCAAGGTGCTGGCCTACGGCCCGATCTGGGGAACCGGAGCGGCGGTGGTGGAATACGATCTGGGATGAGGACGCAGCGCCCGGCTGCGGCGCACCAGATGGCTAACGACCTGAAACCCATTGACGTTAAGACGGCGCCTGCACCGCTGGGTGCATACTCGCACGCCTTTCGCGCCGGCCGCTTGCTGTTCGTCTCCGGGCAGGGTGCGCGCGACCCGGAAACCGGCAAGGAAAAGGGCGCGGTGCTGAACTCCGAGGGCCGTATGACCGGGTACGACATTTCCGTCCAGACCGGCGCTGCCCTGGCCAACGTGGAAGCTGTGGTGCGCAGTGCCGGCGGTTCGCGACGGGACATTGTGGATGTAACCGTGTTTCTCCTCGACATGAAGGATTTTCCCGCCTACAACCAGGTTTACGCCCGCTTCTTCGCGGAGCACCGGCCCGCCCGCACCACCGTGGGCGCAGCTTCGCTGCCCGGCAACAACGCCATCGAGATCAAGGCCGTCGCGGTTCTCCCCGAGGAGCGCTGAATGCCGGCGGGAGCCCAGGCATGAGCACGCAGCCAACCTCCTCGCCGCCGGGAGCCCAACTGGCAGACACGGAGGAGGTGCGCCTCTTTATCGATGGCCAGTGGATGGCGGCGCGCAGCGGGCGCACCTTCGAGTCCATCAATCCCGCGACCGGCGAACGGCTGGCTGTGGTCCACGAGGCTGGCGACCAGGACGTGGACCTGGCCGTCCGCGCCGCCCGCCGAGCCTTCCGGGAAGGCCCGTGGCCGCGGCTCAATGCGGCCGAGCGCAGCCGCATGCTCGACCGCATGGGCGACCTCATCGAGCAGCACCAGCAGGAGCTGGCACGCCTCGAAACCCTCGACACCGGCAAGCCCATCCGCGAGAGCCTGGAAATTGACATTCCCCGGGCCGCCTACAACTTCCACTTTTTCGCCGACCTCATCCAGAGCGCGCATACGGAATGCTTTCCCATGGACGAGCTGGCGCTGAACTACGTGCGGCGCGAGCCCGTGGGCGTGGCCGCGTTGATCACTCCGTGGAACCTGCCGCTGTACCTGGCCACGTGGAAAGTCGCTCCTTGCCTTGCCGCCGGGAATACATGCGTGCTCAAGCCCGCGGAGCTCACGCCACTGACCGCCGCCCGGCTGGCCACCATCGCGCAGGAAGCCGGCCTGCCCCCCGGCGTGCTGAACGTAGTGCAGGGGTTCGGCCCGCGGAGCGCAGGCGAGGCCTTGACCCGTCATCCCGAGGTGGATCTGATCTCCTTTACCGGAGAGACCACCACCGGCCAAGCCATCATGGCGGCCGCAGCCTCCACCCTCAAGCGACTCTCGTTCGAGCTGGGTGGCAAGGGAGCGGCCATTCTCTTCGCCGATGTCGACCTCGACCACACTGTGCCCATCCTCCTGCGCGCCGCCTTCCAAAACCAAGGGGAAGTCTGTCTGGCGGGTTCGCGGATCCTGGTGGAACAGAGCCTGTATGAACCGCTTCTTCACCGCTTGACCGCAGCCGCCAGGTGCCTGCGGGTCGGCGACCCTCTCGACCCGCAGACCGAGATGGGCGCGTTGATCAGCCGTGAGCACCGCGCGAAGGTGCAGGCCTACGTGGAGATCGCCGCCAGGGAGGGCGGCCGAGTCCTGTGCGGGGGCTCTTCGCCCAGCGGTTTCGAGCGCGGGAATTTCTTTCTACCCACGGTCATTACCGGGCTGTCGCCGGACAGCCGCGTCGTCCAGGAGGAGATCTTCGGCCCGGTGGTGGTGGTGCTGCCGTTTCGAGACGAAGAGGAAGCCCTCGCGCTGGCCAATGGCACGGCGTACGGCCTTTCCAACGTGGTCTGCACTCGCGACCTGCGGCGTGCGCACCGCGTGGCAGCGCGTCTGGAAAGCGGCATTGTCTGGGTAAACTGCTGGATGCTGCGCGACCTGCGAACCCCCTTCGGTGGATACAAGAAAAGCGGCATCGGCCGCGAAGGCGGCCGTCACAGCCTGGAGTTCTTTACAGAGGCCAAGACGGTCTGCGTCAAGCTATGAAGAGGAAGTGAACCGTTCCCGGAAGGATGACTCCATGAATCCGGTTTCCGTCAGCCGTTCCCTGGTTGAGCCCGCACGCGACACCGACTACTCCATCTGGTCGCTGGCCTATTGCCAGGCCGACATGCCCTACGACTTTTTCGGCGGGTCGGGCCCGTTCAGCAACAAGGGCATCATCAAGATTCCCATGATTTACACCCTGCTGGTGGGTGGCGAGCGGGGTGGGAAGAAGCACGTGGCCCTGGTCGACTGCGGGTTCAAGAACCCCAAGTGGCTGCGGCGCTACGCCTTCTCCGAGTGGGAAGACCCCAAGACCGTCCTCAGTCGCGTGGGCTTTTCGCCCTCCGACGTCGAGGTGATTCTCTGCACCCACATGCATTTCGATCACATCGGTAACTTCGAATCTTTTCCCAATGCCAGGCTCTATGTGCAGCTCGAGGAGTATGTGGGCTGGCTCAAGGCAGTGAATTTTGCGCGCCAGATCGGCGAAAAGGAGGAGGGCTCGTGGATCTTCTCTTCCTTCGATCCCGACGATTTGGTCAAGGCCTCCAGCGGCGCCGCCGACGGCAGAGTCATCTTCCTGGACGGTGAAACCGAAGTTCTGCCAGGAATCTCCGCCCACTTGGCCAAGGACTCCCACACCTTCGGTACGCAATGGTTCCTGGTGCGGACCCGCAACGGCCCTTATGCCATCGTGGGCGACACCATCTACTGGTACTCCAACATCGAAATGATGTGGCCTCCCGGCTACAACCAGGGCAACGCCTTTAACCAGATTTACACCTACCACCGCATCCGCCAGACCCTGAAGGGAGAAACCCAGCGCATCGTCCCCGGTCACGATCCCGTGCTCTGGGACCGCCACCCCACCTGGACGGTAAGTGAGGTCAACCAGGTGGCTGAACTCAACGTCGCCGAAGGCGACGCCTCGCGGCGGCCCAAGCGGATGGGTTGAGGCCCATGCTCAACCCCGGATACACCCATGCCGGGCCTAGGGCTTGCGGATGGGGCGTCACCCTCTGTTGTGACGCTCCTTGACTGTCGCATCCTCGCGACGTAGCATGCTCTCTCTTTTCCCGTCATGTATCCGCGCTCATTCCGTTACTACCGCGCAGACTCACTCAGTGATGCGGTGGAAATCCTCTCCGATCTGGGAGAAGACGCGCGCCTTCTTGCCGGCGGGCAGAGCCTCATCCCGCTGATGAAGCTGCGCCTGGCCAGCCCCGGGCACCTGGTGGACTTGGGATTTGTTCCTGGACTGTCCTACATCCGGGAAGAAGACGGGCGGCTGCTGTTTGGTCCTATGACCCGCCACGCCGCCATCGAGGATTCAGCGCTCGCCGGCAAAGTGCCCATTCTGCATGACTGTGCTGCCGGCATTGCCGACGTGCAGATCCGCAACCGCGGCACCCTGGGCGGCTCGCTGGCCGAAGCCGACCCCACCGGCGACTGGGCGCCGGTCCTGCTCACCCTGGACACGGAAGTGCTGTGCCAAAGCCCCCAAGGCGAGCGCACCGTGCCGCTTCCGGACTTCATCACGGACGCATTTACCACCGTGCTGGCGCCGGACGAGCTCATCAGCGAAGTGGCGGTGAAGCTGCCCGCCGGCCGCAGCGGTGGCGCTTACATGGCGGTGAAGCGCAGCGCGCCGGTGTACGCCTCGGCCAGCGCCGCCGTGCAGCTCACCATGGAGGACGCTTCCGTCTGCCGCGAGGCGCGCATCGCGCTGGGCGCCGTCGGCCTGGTTCCCATCCGCGCCGCGGAGGCCGAAGCGCAGTTGCGCGGGCGGGCGGTGAACGCGAAGTCCATCGCTGCGGCCGCGGAAGCTGCGATGCACGCCGCCGAGCCGCAGTCGGACATGCGCGGCTCCGCGGACTACAAACGAACCCTGGTCCGAACCCTGGTGGCCCGTGCTCTCGATGCTGCGCTCCGGCGCAGCCGGAGTGAGCCCGTGGAGGTGGGACACTTTTATGCCTGATACCGTGTCCCGCGTCTCCATCACCGTGAAGGTCAACGGCCGCTCGCATACGCTTGAGGTCGAGCCGCGCACCCTGCTGGTCAGCCTGCTGCGCGAACATCTCGACCTCACCGGCACTCACATCGGTTGCGACACCAGCTACTGCGGCGCTTGCACCGTGCTGCTCGACGGCGCCAGCGTGAAGTCGTGCACCCTGTTCGCCGTGCAGGCCGACGGAGCCGAGATCACCACCGTCGAAGGCTTGGCCCGCGACGGACAGCTCCACCCCCTGCAGCAGGCCTTCCTCGACAACTTCGGACTGCAGTGCGGTTACTGCACGCCCGGCTTCCTGTGCTCGGCGCTGCAACTGCTGCAGAAGAATCCTGACCCGGACGAGAAAGCCATCCGCAAGGGCATTGCCGGCAACACCTGCCGCTGCACCGGGTATCAGGCCATTTTCCAGTCGGTGCGCGCCGCGGCCGAAGCGATGAAGAAGGAGCGCAAGTAGCATGGCCATCAGCTTTGGAGGCGAGTTCGAGGTGAGCAAAACGCCGGAGCAGGTCTACGATTTCCTCACCGACCCTAACCGCTTCTGTCCGCTGCTGCCCGACTACCAGAGCATGAGCGTGGTGGACGAGAAGAATTTCTCGGTGAAGGTGAACGTGGGTATTTCCCACATCCGCGGTGTCGCCGACGTAAAGCTGAAGCTCACCGAAGCCGATCGTCCCCGCCACGCCCAGTTCCAGGGACAGGGAAGCATGGCCGGCGGATCCATGAGCTTCACCGCCGGTTTCGACCTCACGCCGACCGCCGCCGGTACCCGCGTCGCCTGGAAGGGCGAAGCCCAGATCTTCGGGCGCCTGGCTTCCGTGGCGGGCGGCCTGCTCGAACCTCTGGCGAAAAAGAACATCCAGAGGGTGATTGATGGATTGCAGAAAGCGTTGAGCTGATGCCGAGTTTCGAGTTACGAGTTCCGAGTTGCGAGCCTGGCCCTCCACAAACTCGCTACTCGGAACTCGCAACTCACAACTGAGGAAATGCCCAGGAAGCGCACTAACTCGAAGAAGTCCAAACCGCCCGCCGCTCCCCAGTGGGTAGGCCAGTCCGTCCGCCGCAAGGAAGAGGCGCGCCTGGTGCGCGGGCAGGGCCGCTTCGTGGACGACTACAAGCTGCAGGGCATGCTGCATCTGCGCTTCGTGCGCAGCCCTTACGCGCACGCCCGCGTCGTAAGCGTGGACGTCTCAGAAGCCGCAGCCCAGCCCGGCGTGGTGTGCACGCTGACCGGTGCGGAAGTGGCCGCCATGGTGCAGCCCTTTATGGAGATCGGCCCTCCGCCCGGCGGCAAGATCGTGGACTACCCCATGGGCGCGGACAAGGTCCGCTACCAGGGCGAGCCCGTGGCCGCGGTGGTGGCGGAGTCTCTGCTGGCGGCGGAAGACGCTGCCGAGCTGGTGCGCGTGGACTATGAAGCCCTGGACCCGGTGATCGATTCCGAGGACGCACTCAAGGACCAGAGCATCCTGCACGCTTCCTCGGGGACCAACGTCGTTTGGCACGGAACCTTCGAGTACGGCAAGGTGGACAAAGCCTTCCAAGAAGCGGCCCACGTGGTCAGCATTGACCGCATGCACTTCCACCGCTTTTCTTCGTCGCCGCTCGAAGGCAACGCCATCATCGCGCAGTGGAACACCACGGAAAATCTCCTGCACTACTGGTGCAACAACCAGTTCCCCACTTTCGCCATCCAGTTCCTGTCGCCGGCGCTGGGCATTTCCATTGACCGCATCCGCGTGGAGACCCACGACATCGGCGGCGGCTTCGGCATCAAGATCACCAGCTACCCGCAGATGGCGGTGTGCGCACTGGCCTCGCGCAAGGCCGGCGGGCGTCCGGTGAAGTGGGTGGAAACGCGCTCCGAGCACATGACCTCGAGCGCGCACGGCAACGAGCGCACCTTTCTGGACACGCGCGTGGCCCTGGACAAGGAAGGGCGCATCCTCGCCATCGAGTCCCGCCATCTCGACAACTGCGGCGCCTACCCGCGCTACGAGCCCCTGGGATGCATCATCTGGGCGCAGGTGCTGCCCGGCACCTACCGCTTCCGCAACCTGCGCATGGACTTCACCCAGGTGGTGAGCAACAAGTGCCCCGTGGGCCCCAACCGCGGCTACTCGCGCATGCAGCAGCTCTGGTTCCTGGAACGCGTGGTGGACATCTGCGCGCACACGCTCGGCATCCCCGCCGACGAAATGCGGCGCCGCAATTACATCCGCCCGCAGGATTTTCCCTACACCACGCCCAACGGCTGCGTGTACGACTCCGGCGACTACCCGCGCATGCTCACGCTGGCGCAGGAGCTGATCGGCTGGGACGACTGGAAGAAGAAGCAGGTGGCGGCTCGCCGCGAAGGACGCCGCCTGGGCATCGGCATCGGCACCACGCTCGACTCCGGCACCAATAACTTCGGACAATCGCGCCTCATCAACCCGCACCTGCCCTTCTCCGGCAACTCGCAGGCCGCCATCGTCAAGCTCGATATCTACGGAGAACTGGTGGTGGCAGTGGGCAGCGTGCCCCAGGGCCAGGGCCACGAAACCACCACCTCCCAGGTGGTGGCCGACGTCTTCGGAGTGACGCCCGATGCCGTCAACGTTCGCACCGGCTTCGACACCGAACGCAACGCACACACCGGGACTTCCGGCACCTACGCCAGCCAGTTCGTCGTCTCCGGGCTTTCCGCTGTGAACGGCGCTGCGCAGATGCTCAAGGCGGAAATTAAGCGCGTGGCCGCCTTCGCCCTCAAAGCCAAAGAAAGCCAGCTCGAGTTCGGCATGGGCGCGCAGGGTCCGGAAGTGCGGGTGAAAGGCAAACCGCGCTCCATCAACTATTGGGCGCTGGCCAACCTGGTGAACGTGAACGGCGCCGAGCTTCCCCCGAAACTGCACAACGTGACCTTCAATTGCCGATACGTCTACCGCGCGCCGTTCCAGATCCCCGATCTCAAGCGCAAGTTCGGCAATCTCACGCTCACCTACGCCGCACAGCTTCACATCGCCGTGGTGGAAGTGGATCGCGAAACCTGCCAGCCCAAGGTGCTCGACTACGTGGCCGTGGACGACTGCGGCCGCGCCATCAATCCCGCCATCGTCAAGGGCCAGGTGATGGGCGCCACCGCGCACGGCATCGGCGCTGCCATCATGGAAAGCTGCGTTTACGACGCCTCGGGCAACATGCTCACTTCCACCTTCAGCGACTACACGCCCATCACCGCCGTCAACATGCCCAACGTGAAGTACGGCCACATTGAAAGCCCGTCACCCTTCACCTACAGCGGCGCCAAGGGTATGGGCGAAGGCGGCGCCGCGCCCGTACACACCATGTGCGCTGCGCTGCAGGACGCGCTCTATCCCAGCGGCATTATCATCAAGGATTCGCACAATCCGGCGGACAGCCTGTACCACGCGCTGAGCAGAGTTGCCACAGGTGCGCGCGATACCGGAGTGCGCGTGGAGCACCGGGCGAAGAAGAGTCGGTAGTCGTTGGCCGCTAACCGAAGTAAAACCGAGGCCCCTCGACTTCGCCCGCTCCGCTCAGGACAAAGAGAGGAGCTGGGGGCTGCCGGCCAACGACCAACGACCAACGACCAACGACTAACGACTGCCCCGTGAAGCGCATTGGCATCATCGGCTGCGGCTCGATTGGCGGCCTCTATGCCGCGCACCTGGCGCGGGTGGCCGAGGTGTGGGCGTTCGTCCGCCGCCCCGAGCACGCGCGCGCCCTGAATGAACAGGGCCTGCGCATCAGCGGCACGCACGACTTCCACGTCGCCCTGAAGGCCACAACCGATCCTGCGCAGCTTCCGCAGTTCGACTTCGGCATCGTGGCCACCAAGGCCCGCGAAACCGCCGAGGCCTTCGCGCCTGTGGGTAATTTGTTCGAGAAGGGCGCGGTGCTCTCGGCGCAGAACGGTCTGGGCAGCGAGGAAGTCATCGCGCAGCACACGCGCGGCTACGTGATCCGCGGCACCACGTTCATGAGCGGCACCCGTCACAGCGACACGCACGTGCAATACGAGCTCGACACACCCACCTGGATGGGCCCGTTCGAGCCGACGAACACGCCCTTGGCCCTGGTGAAGGAACTCGCCGACCTCATGGTCGCCGGCGGCCTGAAAGCCGAGGCGCTCGCGGACGCTCGTCCGGCGCAGTGGTCGAAGCTCATCTTCAATGCTTCGGTAAACAGCGTGTGCGCGCTGGCCGACCTGCCGCACTGCCCGGAGACGGCGATGGAGGAGAAATTCTCCGACCTCGGGCACCTGGTGCACGCCCTGATGGACGAAGGCAAAGCCGTGGCCGCGGCCCTGGGCATCGAGCTGCACGAAGACCCGTGGGAGATGAACCAGATCGGCGCGCGCACCAATCATCCGCCCTCCATGCTCTATGATGTCCGCCATCGGCAAGCAACCGAGGTGGACTTCCTGGGCGGCGCCATTGCCCGCGAAGCCGCTCGTGCCGGGGTCCCCGCGCCCTTGCATACCGCGCTGTATCGGCTGATCAAGGGCAGGGAAGCGTCGTGGGCGAGAAAGTGACAGTCGTTAGTCGCTGGTCGTTCGTCGATAGTGGTTGGCCGATAGTCGTCCATCGGCCGTTCAGCACGCACTCCTCGGAAATTGTCATCCCGAGTCCGCCGGGGCGGACCCCGGCGGGCGCAGTCGAGGGACCTTAGGTTTTGCTTTTTCTTGAAACTCGAAACCTGAAGCTCGAAACTGTGAGCCCATAATGCCCTGGCCCATTGACACCGCCAAGCTCTCCCG
>CAZXVY010000057.1:0-11678 GCA_964644115.1 uncultured Terriglobales bacterium | reverse complement strand
GCGGCCTGGCTAGAAGCTGCACGTCATAGCGCAGGCCGAGGTTCAGAGTGAGGCCCGGCCGGACTCGCCACTCGTCTTGGACGAAGGCGGCGGGGCTGACGGAACTGGGGTGCACGGTGCTCCCAGCCTCGCCCACTCCCGAGAACCGTTGTAGGAACCGGTCGCCTGGGGCGGGGACGGGAACGCCAGCCAGATTACGGCCAAAACTCTCCAGGCTGTTGAAGCGATAGCTCCCTGCGAAGTTCCCGGCGGTGAAAAAGGTGATGCGGTCCCAGAGGAAGTCTCCTCCCAGCTTGAGGACGTGTCGCCCGTGCACCCAGGCGAGGGTGTCGGTTACCTGCAACCGGCGAATGGTGTTGGCGCGCGGGCTTTGAGGAAACCGGCCCACGTTGAGCACCACTTGTCCTTGTTCCAGAACGACGGCTTCCGGGTTAGGGCTGTTGGCGGCGCCCGGCTCGTCACTCTCCACATAGCTGAGATTCAGGACATTGATGCGGCTGGAGGTGGCCGGGACTGATGTCAGCGATACCAGCAGCGTGTCGGTGTTCACCACCACCAAGCCGGTGTGCTCAGACGAGTCCTGCATGGCCGGAGGAGAATCTTCCAGCCCCTCCCCGGCGAACCGCTGGCGGTTCCAGCGCGCGGTGAGGCGGTGTGCGGGATGGAACTGCCAGTCGGCCTTGGCCAGGAACACATTCTGGTCGGAGGTAAGAATCCAGGGAGCGGCGCGGGGCACCAGATAGTTGAGCGCTGTCTGCTGAAAGAGGGCGATGCCGGGATTCGGATCCAGGGTGAAGCCGGGCGGCAGGTTGAGCACTACGGAGTTCTGCAGGCGGCTGCGCTGGCCTTCGTAATTAAGGAAAAAGAACAGTTTCTTCCTGAGGACCGGGCCGCCCAGCGATCCGCCGAACTGGTGGAAGTGATAAGGCGGCTTGGGATCGCCGTTCAGCTTGCTGACCAGATCGTTGGCATTCAGGGAGCGGTCGCGGTAGTGCCAGAACGCGGAACCGTGAAAGTCGTTCCCGCCGGACTTGGTAATGGCGTGCACCAGGCCTCCCCCGGAGCGGCCGAACTCGGCGGTAAAGGAATTGGTGATCACTTGGAACTCCTGCACGGCTTCCAGGCTGATCTGATAGGGAGGGCGGCTGGGAAAGCCGACTCCGGCCAGGGTCTGGCCGAAGTGGGTGTTGTTGTTGTCCACGCCGTCCACCAGCAGGGAGTTCATGCCATGGTTGCGCATGCCGCCGAAGCTTAGGCCACCGCGCAAATCGCGGTTGACGCCGGTTGTGAGCAAAGCAAAGTCAATGAAGCTGCGACCGTTGACCGGCAGCCCTGCCACCCAGCGTTCACCCACCGTAGAGCTCACCTGGCTGCGGGTGCTCTCGAGCAGCGGGGGCTCACCGCCCACCGCCACCGTCTCCTGCCGCGCAGCAACGGACAAAGAAATCTGGAGGTCAATCCTTCCGCTCACTGTGACCTCCAGGCCCTTGCGAACGTAGGCTGCGAAGCCCTGGCGTCGCGCCTCGAGCTCGTAGCCTCCCGGAGGAAGAGCGGGAAAGCTGAAAAAGCCCGATTCACCTGTGGTCGCTGTGAAGGCCGCCTGCGTTTGGGAGTTGGTGGCCGTAAGCGTGACGCCGGGAAGCGTGGCCCCGGTCGGGTCGGTGACAAAGCCGGCAATCGAACCTTGGACGGACTGTGGCCGGGCGGGAGCCGCCAGCGCAAACAGCAGCGCGATCAGGAGCCACGGCCGGTGCGCTACAGGGATCATGACTTCGCAACTTCCCCGGGGAAGAACGTACGCACTCGAACCGGCCGGAGGGCGGGCCGGGTGTCTGGAAGATTGTACCCGGTAACCTAGGCGCCGCGTCCGGTCGGCGAAGAGCAAGCGAGGAGATCAGAAGATCATTTCGGGATTGCCTGCGCAGGGTCGAGGCCGATGCGGCGGACCAGATCCTGGAATTGCGGCTCCGAGCGAAGGGGATCGAACCACGGCCAGGAGTTGATGATAACCAGAGGGAATGAGCGATCGTCATAGGCCTTTTCCAGCCAGGCCAGGGCCTGCCGCTTGTCACCCAGGCCGGTGTAGACGACGGCCATGGCATGGGGAGAGACGGAGCCGCGCGCGGAACGTTCTTAAAGCTCAGCCAGAATCTTGCGAGCTTCGGCAGTACGACCGAAGCGGGCATAGGCGTGGCCGAGGGCGGCGAGATAGGGCGGGTCGCGGTGCGAAATGATCACCGACTGTTCCAGTTCGGCGATAGCCTCGCTCGGGCGACCGCTGTACTCGTAGCCCAGGCCGAGAAAATGGTGTGCAAGAACAGGGGTCCTGGGCCCAGCGGCGAGGATTCGCTGCAGTTCTTCAATCGCGCGGTCGTACTGGCGAGCGATGAGGAAGGCGGCACCCAGACCGGCGCGCTGGGTCGGGGAAGGGTCGAGGTCAGCGGCGCGCTGGGCGGCAGCGATGGCCTCTGGATAGCGGTTCGCGGTTCGCAAGAAAACGGCATACTCCCAATAGGTCTGGGCATCGTTGGGGTTGAGCGCAAGAGCCCGCTGGTACTCCTGCTCGGCGCCCCGCCAGTCCCAATTGAAGCGAAACCGGATCGCGGCTAGCGCACTGTGGCCTTCTGCCAAATCTTCGTCCAGCTCGAGTGCCTTGCGCGCCGCGGTCTCGGCTTGAGGCATGGCGTGCAGCGGAGGGACGGAGCCATGAAAGGACTGCGCCCAATACGAACGAGGCAAGCCGGCGTAGGCCGCGGCATAGCTGATCTTTTTGAAGGGCGTGCTGGAAGTACTCGATGGCTTGAGCGACGTCGCGGGAGGTCCACTTGAAGAAGCTTGCCCGGCCCTTGAGGTAGGCCTCGTAGGCTTCCGGGTTAACCTGCCGGGTCCGGGCCAGGCGCTCTCGCTCCCGGGGCGTTAGCTGGGCGCGGATGTTCGCGGTAATGGCCTGCACCACGTCGTTTTGCAGCGTCAGAACGTCCTTTAAGTCGCGCTCGTAGCTCTGCGCCCACAGGTGGCGGTCCGTCGAAGCGTGGATGAGTTGTGCGTTGATGCGGACGCGGTCGCCGGAGCGCACTACTGAGCCCTCTACGATGGCGTCCACGTTGAGCTCGCGGGCGATCTCTCGCACAGGCTTGGCCTTGCCCTTGTATTGCATCGCGGTAGTGCGCGAAATCACGCGCAGGGAACTGATCTGCGCCAGGCTGGTGGTGAGCGCGTCGGTGATGCCGTCGGCAAAGTATTCCTGCGAGGGATCGCCGGAGAGGTTCTCCAGCGGCAGCACGGCGATGGAGCGCACCGGACCCGGCGCCAGGGTCATGGGCTGCTTGGGTCCGGTTCTCAGGCCCGCCACTACTCCCAGCATTACGACCGCCCCCAGTAGCGCGAGTTGCATGGTCCGCTTTCGTTGGGACGTCGCGCTCGTGGCCGCTTGACCGGCCACGGTGTCCGCAGTTTGCGGAAGAGGGCTCGCCGCCGCCGCCCCATTGACCGGAGTGATGAAGCGATAGCCGCGCTTGGGCAGGGTCTCGATGAAGCGGGGGCTCTCCGCGGAATCGCCCAGCGCGTCGCGCAATTTCTTGATGGCGGTGTTCAGCCCGTCGTCGAAGTCAACAAAAGTGTCGGCCGGCCACAACTTCTGACGCAGGTCCTCCCGCATGACTACCTCGCCCGGGTGTTCGAGGAGCATGGCGAGAACCTGAAAGGGCTGGTCTTGCAGGCGAATCTTGTGTCCGTTCTTGCGCAGCTCTCCTGACCGCAGGTCTACCTCGAAGGCGCCGAAGCGGGCCGTGTGCCGGGTTGATGTGGGAACTTCCATGGCGTCCCGGCCTGAATGGGCGGAGTTTAGCACGATTCAACGGCCTTGTGCGGCCGTCCGGAAGGTGCGGGAAGCTCTTGCGGCTCAGGGGCTTGCACGCCCAGCCACATTCCGGCAGCAGTCCAGCCGCTGTCCATTGACCGCCTGCTGGGGAAGCGCGAGAGTCGGGGCAATGACGTTTGTGGGAGGTGGGGAATGAAAGCCAAGACATTCAAGCATTTTGTGACCGCAGGCTTCCTGGCTCTGATGGCGACCCTGATGCTGGCGCCCCCCGGCCAGGGGCAGGACCCGGTTGTTTTTGCTCGCAGTCGCAACCTGTCGAACAGCTCGGGCGATTCGGTCCTTCCGCAGATAGCTGTCAATAGACAGGGCAACGTCTACGCAGTCTGGCAGGATCCCACACCCGGCGTCAACGACTGCCAAGATATCTTCTACAGCCGCTCGGCCAACGGGTTCAGCCCCTTCTCCCCGCCCGTAAACCTCTCCGCTACCTCGGCCTGCTCGCAGAACCCACAGCTAGCCGTGGATGGCCAGGGGAGGGTCTCCGTGGTTTGGGAGGAATTCTCGAACGGCTTCTTCACGGACATCTTCTTTGCCCACTCGGCCGACGGGGTCACTTTCTCCTCCAGAAACCTCTCCAGCACCGCGGCCGACTCGCGGAACCCACAGCTAGCCGTGGATGGCCAGGGGAACGCCTATGTAGTCTGGGAGGAGTCCACATCCGGCACCTACGATATCTTCTTCAGCCGCTCGAATGACGGGGTCAATTTCTCCACCCCCGTAGACCTCTCCGCCTCCCCGGGTGGCAGCCCGCAGCTAGCGGTGGATGGCCAGGAGAACGTCTATTTGGCCTGGGCAGGCTGCGCAGGGATCTGCTTCAGCCGCTCGAGCGACGGGGTCAACTTCTCCGCGCCCGTAAGCGTCTCGGCCAGCTCGGGCTTCTTGCTTCAGACCGCAGCCCTGGCCGTGGATGGCCAAGGGAACGTCTCCGTGCTTTGGCTAGAGACCGCTGACTTCCTTAACTTCGACATCTTCTTCAGCCGCTCGACCGACGGGGTCGATTTCTCCGCGCCCGTGAACCTCTCCGCCGACGCGGGCAATTCGCTCAGTCCGCAGCTAGCCGTGGATGCCCAGGGGAACGTCTCCGTGGTTTGGCTGGGAGAGCTGCCCCCCGCCTCGCTGGACTACCACGTCTTCTTCACGCGCTCGACCGACGGAGCCAATTTCTCCGCGCCCGTCAACCTCTCCGCCGGCGTGGGTTCCTCGGGCCAGCCGGATCTAGCCGTGGATGGCCAGGGGAGCGTCTCCGTGGTTTGGCAAGAAGGTCACGCGTTCGACCTCGACATCTTCTTCCGCGGCTCGAGCGACGGAGTCAATTTCTCCGCCCCCGTAAACGTCTCCGAGAACGCGGGCAGTTCGGGCCAACCGGACCTGGCCGTGCATGCCCGCGGCCACGCCTATGTGGTCTGGGCGGACGACACGGCCACCCCCGGAAAGTTGGACATCTTGTTCAGCCGCACGGTGCGCCCCTGAGGCTGGACCTAATCACGGAAGTGACGATGAACTGATCGCGCTCTTGCACAACTACCCCTGCTGCGACCCGTAACAGAAGTCGGCGCGCTAGCCCAAGGAGGGCACCATGAAAAAGCAACTGACTCTCGTCTCTGCGTTAATCATTCTTCTGCTGCCGGGTTGGGTGGCGGCGCAGCAGTTCTCCGACTGGTCGGCGCCGGTGAACCTGAATCTGCTGCCGAATCAGACCACTCCGATCAATACGGCCCTCGACGACCAGCACATGGCTATCTCCAAGGACGGGCTGAGTCTCTATTTCGCTTCCAACCGGACCCCCGGCTGTGGGGATTTTGACATCTGGGTGGCGCAACGAGCCAGCGTGGACGATCCGTGGGAGGAGCCGTTCAACCTCGGGTGCACCATCAATTCCAGCGTTAGAGACTTTGCGCCCAATCTATCCACCGACGGACACCGGCTCTTTTTTCACAGCTTCCGGGCGATCGATAATTGCGGCGGCGGCGATATCTACTCCACCCATCGCCAGAAACGCCGGGAGGACCGCGCCGAAGCCGAGGGGGCTGGCGGCTGGGAGCCGCCGCGCAACCTCAACCGCTTCGGGCGCGATCCGGAAGCGGGTCTTATCTGCGGAGTTATTGGCGACTTGAACTTTGTCAACACCCCCAACACCGACGCCGGGCCCAATTACTTTCAAGACGAAGCGACGGGGGCAACCGTGCTGTACTTCACGCGCAGCGACCAGCCGACAACGGTAGGCGATTTCGACATCTACCTGACCACCTTGGCCGCGGACGGCACCTTGGGAACGGTGGTGCGGGACAATGAACTGAGCACCATCGGCTTCCGCGACACCCGCACGGCTATCCGCCGGCGCGACGGGTTGGAGATGATTCTCTCCAGTGAGCGTCCGGGCGGGCTGGGAACCGTACCCAGGGACTTGTGGGTCTCGACGCGAGCCACGACGCAGGACCTGTGGTCCATCCCCGTGCTCCTACCCAACGTCAACACCACAGCCCTGGAAGGAGCGCCGGCCCTTTCCTGGGACGGCACCGAGCTCTACTTCTTCTCCGCTCGCGCCGGCGGGGCGGGTGGCACCGACATCTACCGGAGCACGCGCACCAAGCTCACTGGCCCGCAGTAGTTGTGGGAGTGGCGTAGGAAACCGCGGAGGCCCGCGAAGGGCCTTCGCGGTCCTAATACGGCGGGCGGTCCATGGGCTGGCCGGCGGTAGCGAAGCCGCCGTCGGGGTTGACCTTCATGATCATGAGCACCTTGTCGTCCACGTGCTCGCCCTCGAGGGAGAAGACCTGGACTTCGTCGAGGACGGCGTCCACGATGGCCTGGGCGCTCTTGTGGCGGTTATGGGCGACGGTGGCGGCCAGGCGCTCGTGCCCGTACTCTTCGTGGCGCGAGTTTTCCGCCTCCAGGATGCCGTCGGTGCAGCACACCAGCACGTCGCCGGGGCGCAGCTTTACCGAGCCGCGTTCGTACTCGGTGTGGGGAAAGAGCCCCACCACCATGCCGCCTTTGTCCAGTTGCTCGTAACCGCCGCTTTCGCCCCGCACCAGCAGCGGCGGGACGTGGCCGGCGTTGATGTAGTGCAGCCCGCGGCCCCGGGTGTCCACCAGTCCCAGGAAGATGCTGAGGAATTTCTTGGACTTGGTGTCGTGGTAAATCATCTCGTTGAGCGAGAGCGTGAGCACCTCCAGCGAGTGCAGGTGCATCACCAGGGCGCGCAAGGTGGCCTGCAGGTTGGACATGACCAGGGCCGAGGAAACTCCCTTGCCCTCCACGTCGGCCACCACCAGCAGCATGCTCTGCGGGCCCAGGTTGAGGAAGTCGTAGTAGTCGCCGCCGCACTCGAAGCAGGGCTGGTTGCTCACCGCCAGGTCAAAGCCGGGGACCACTGGAGGCTCGTCGGGCAGCAGCCCGCGCTGGATGGAGCGGGCCAGCGCCAGCTCGCGTTCCATGCGCTGCTTTTCCAGCGCCTCGCGGTGCAGGCGGGCGTTCTCCAGCGCCATGGCCATGTGTCCGGAGAGCTTGTTCAGGAAGTCCTCATCGTCTGCTGTGAAGGGGCCGCCCGCCTTGTTCAGCAACTGGATCACGCCCACGATTTCTTTGCCGTGATGGCGGATGGGCAGACACAGGAGCGAGGTGGTGCGGTAGCCGAACTTCTCGTCGAAGCTGCGGTCGTGGTAGGGGAGGGTGTAGGCGTCGGCGACGTTGATGGCTTCCCCGGTCTCCGCCACTTTGCCGGCCACGCCGTGGCCCAGCAGCACCCGGATCTCCTGCCGCTCGAGGCCCGAGGCCACGATGGACCAGATCTCCCCCTTCTTGCGGTCCACCAGGAACACCGTGCCGCGGTCCGCCTTCACTTCGGTGCGCGCGATCTTCAGGATCAGGTCCAGCAGTTCTCCCAGGTCAAGCGTGGAGTTGAGCAGACGGGTGGCGTCGAACAGCAGCGAAAGCTGAGTGATGGTCTTCTGGCTCTCCTGGGCTGCCAGCGCCTCCTGCACGGCCACGCTGCAGACTTCGGCGTACACCTCCCACCACTTGCGCAACTCTTCGCCGGGCTCCTGGGTGCTGTAGATGGCCAGCACGCCCAGCAGGCGATCGCGCGCCGCCAGCGGATACGCGGAGATGCGGGCGAAGCCGGTGCGCTTGGAAAACTCCTGGTCGTCGCCTCCGAATTGCGTCAGAGGGAGGTTGTGGATAGCGGTACGCGCCTCCGCCACCTTGCCCACGGCGCCTTCACCCCGGGGCGCGTAATCGTGGCGGTGAGCGGCCTCGCGTCCGGAAGAGTGCGTGAGATAGGCGGAACGCGACGACTCGTCCCACAGCCAAAGCTCGGCGCGCCCCGCGGCGAACTCTTCGGTGAGGGTAGCCGGAATCCGGGCCAGGATTTCGCCGGCAGTGTGGGGCGCGGTGAGGCGCGCCACTACTCCCGCGAATGCGGACACGTAGTCCTTGCGGCCGCCCTTCTCCTTTTCTGTTACCGTGGCGATGGCCTCTGCTCCTCTGTGCCGGGAGGCCGGAGGGGGGTGCGGCGCTCCCCGGAATGGGACGATTCTGAGGCCGTTTACTATATGCGTAACCTCGGCGGGATGTAAATGGCCGGGGCGGTGGATCCGGCGGCGCGGGGGCCGCGATTTCCCAGCCTTGAGGAGTGCGTTGTAAAATAGAGTTTTGCCCCCGGGTTCCGCCGGCTGTCCCGGCGCGCGGGACGGTTCCAGCCCGGCGGGCCTCCTTCCCCGGGTGTGAATTCATTTCAAGTTCAGGAGAAGCAGGAGTCATGGGAATTCAGGCCACACAGATGCGCCCCGGCATGATCATCAACCACAACCGCGACCTGCACGCGGTGTTCAGCGTGGAGCACCGTACGCCCGGCAACAAGCGCGGGTTCATCCAGGCCAGGCTGCGCAACCTGCGCACCGGCTCGCTCATCGAGCACCGCTTCCGCGCCGAGGACGACGTGGACCGAGTGGTGGTGGACGAAGTGGAAATGGAGTTCCTGTACAAGGACGGCGGCAGTTACCACTTCATGAACACCGAAACCTTTGAGCAGCTTCACCTCACCAAAGAGGTGCTGGGCGACGCCGTGGACTACCTGGTGTCCAACATCAAGCTGAAGGTGGAGTTTCATGAGGGACGCGCCATCGGGGTCGAGCTGCCGCAGACCGTGGACCTGGAAGTGGTGGAAACCGAGCCCGGTATCCGCACCGCTACCGCCTCCAGCGTGCAGAAGCCGGCGACGCTGGAAACCGGACTGGTGGTTCACGTGCCTCCCTTCGTCAACGCGGGAGAGAAAATCCGCGTGGACACGGCGGAAGGCGTGTATGTGGAGCGGGTGAAGTGAGTAATAAGCAGTAAGCAATAAGCAATAGGCAGTAAGCAGTAAGCAATAAGCACTTAAGTTCGGGCCGCATGAGATTCTGACAACTGGGTACAGGGTACGGAGTACTGGTTCCTGGGCGCGATGGAGACGCGACGCTACTTGGTGCGCGGGCGGGTGCAGGGCGTGGGCTTCCGCTGGTTTGTGGAGGCGGAGGCGCGCACCTTGGACCTTGCAGGATGGGTGCGCAACAATCCCGACGGCAGCGTGGAAATCCTGGCCGTGGGATCGCGCGAGCAACTGCGGGCGCTGCGCGCGCGTCTGCAGCAGGGTCCGCGGGCGGCGCGCGTGGATGCCGTGGAGGAATCGGAAGCTGCGCGCCCGCCCGACCTCAAAAACTTTCGCATCGAAGGAGCCTGGTAATGCCCGTTCCGCAAAAGTCGCCCGCCAACTGCGAGCCTCTGAAAAGCCTCATCCGCGAAGTGCCCGACTTCCCCAAGAAGGGCATCCTGTTCTACGACATTACCACCCTGCTCAAGGACCGCCTGGGCTTTGCCTTCCTGATCGACGCGCTCTCCGAGTACTACCTGGAGAAGCGGATTGAGCTGGTGCTGGGCATCGAGGCGCGCGGATTCATCTTCGGGCCGGCGCTGGCCTACCGTTTGAACGCCGGGTTCGTTCCGGTGCGCAAGCCGAAAAAGTTGCCCGCCGAAACCGCCGAGTGGACTTACGACCTGGAGTACGGCACCGACACCCTGGAAATCCACAAGGACGCGGTGCGTCCGGGGCAGCGCGTGGTGATCGTGGACGACCTGCTGGCCACCGGCGGCACCGCCCACGCCTGCGCCCAACTGGCGAAATCGCTGGAGGCCGACATCGCCGGCCTGGCGTTCGTGGTGGAACTGGAGTTCCTCAAGGGGCGCGACAAGCTGCAAGGGTATGATGTGTACTCGTTGCTGAAGTACGACAAGTAGAGGAGGAGCCATCATGTCAGAACAAGAGGACAACCAGCCCGCAGAGCGCAACCTGACAGGCCTGGCGCTTGCCTTTTTCCTGGTGGGCGCGGCGGTGGGCGCGGGAATTGCACTGCTCCTGGCGCCGCAGAGCGGAAAGCAGACGCGGCGCATGCTGCAGCGGCGGTACGATTTCGCCGCCGACTACGTCGCCGAGCAGGCCGAAGCCGTTAGCGAGCGCGGCCGCGAGATCGTGGAAGGGGCCAAAGAGAAGGTGGCCGAAGTCCGCGAGAAGGTGGCGGAAGTCCGCGAGAAGGTAGCGCCCTTCGCGAAGCGCTCGTCGTAGGGTTGCTACCACCACCGGCCAGCGGCTCATCGGCACGCTCGGATAGAATCTCCTCATGGACCCGGTGAAGACCATTCGCCTCACGGAGACGGTGAAAGCGGCGGGTTGAGCTTCCAAGCTGAGTCCGGCGGCGCTGGACCTAGTGCTTGGGAAATTAGCCCGGCAACATGACCCGAACGTGCTGGTCGGCTTCGACAAAGCCGACGACGCCGGGGTGTACAAAATTTCCGCCGACCTGGCCCTGGTCCATACCGTGGATTTCTTCACGCCCATCGTGGACGACCCCTACACCTTCGGCCAGATCGCGGCCACCAACGCGCTGAGCGACGTGTACGCCATGGGCGGCCGTCCGTTGAACGCGCTGGCCATGGTCTGCTTCCCGGAGAAGGGCGACCTGGCGGTGCTGGAGCAGATTCTCGCCGGCGGCCTCTCCAAGATGATGGAGGCGAGCTGCACCATCGTGGGCGGGCACTCCATCCGCGATGAGGAGATCAAGTTCGGCTACGCGGTCACCGGCACCGTGCATCCCGAGCGCGTGCTGGCCAACTCCGGCGCGCGCGCCGGCGACCGCCTGCTGCTCACCAAGGCGCTGGGAACGGGCGTGATCTCCACCGCCATCAAGCGCGGCCAGGCGGAAGAGGCCTGGATCACTGCCGCCACCGCTTCCATGACGCAGCTCAACAAGACTGCCGCCGAGGTCATCGCGGAGAGCGGCGCGGAAGTGCACGCGGCCACCGACATCACCGGCTTCGGGCTCATCGGCCACGCGCGCGAAGTGGCGCTGGCCTCGGGCGTGAGCTTGCGGCTCTCCGCCGGCAGCGTTCCGCTGCTCGCGGGCGCGCGCGAATGCGTCCGCGCCGGATTCGTTCCCGGAGGCCTCAAAGCCAACCGCGACTTCGCCGAATGCGTGGTCGAATGGGAAGGCGACGTGGACGAGGAAATCAAAACCCTTCTGTTCGACCCGCAAACCGCCGGCGGCCTGCTGATTTCCGTCGCGGCGAACGATGCGGCCGCGCTCACGCGCGCCCTGAACCAGCGCGAGGTTGCCGCCGTGGAAATCGGCGAAGTGTTGCCTGCGGGGAAGCCGCTGATTCGCATCACTCCCTAAAGACAAGCTCACCACCCCGCGGCTTCGCCACTTGCGGAGGGTGCAGGTTACGCTGAGCGCAGCTAAAATAGGTGCGAGAGTTGGAGCTGTAC
>CAZXVY010000056.1:0-11820 GCA_964644115.1 uncultured Terriglobales bacterium | reverse complement strand
CTTCCTGATGCGTTACGCGTTGATAGCCCTGTTCGCCTATGGTATGTTGAAAAATCAAGCGGTGAGCATCCACGGCTTTCTTGCAGGGCTGTTCTTGCCGGTGGTGGCCCTGGTCTGTGAAGCCGCATACGAAATGTACGTCGCGCTTCGGCGCGGCCTGTAAACATCCCAACCGCCCATGCTGATCGCCGTCTTCTCCGGCCAACTGCCCTTCACCGAGCTGCTGAACAAGCTTTTCGGCGGTCCAGTGACTGCACTGCTGGGGGCGCTGGGCATCCAGCCCCAGGACGCGCACGCGCCCATTCCCAATCACATCGCCATGCAGGTGCTGGTGGCGCTGCTGCTGATTGTTTTCTTTGCCATGGTGCGCACCCGGCTTTCCGTGGACAATCCGGGAAGGGCGCAGCACCTGGCCGAGTTCATCCATGATTTTGTGAAGAACCTGGGGCAGGAGTTGATCGGCCATGGCTACGAGCCGTTTCTGCCGTTCCTGGCGACCCTTGGACTGTTCATCCTGACGTGCAACCTGATTGGGCTGGTGCCGTCGCTGGAGTCGCCGACGGCCAATCCGTCGGTGCCGCTGGGCTGCGCGGTGATGGCTTTCTGCTATTACAACTTTCACGGCATCCGCCACCACGGCTTTCACTACGTGAAGCAGTTTCTGGGGCCGGTGTGGTTCCTTTCGCCGCTGGTGCTGGTGATCGAGATCATCAGCCACCTGGCGCGCATGCTGTCGCTCACCGTGCGCCTGTTCGCCAACATCTTCGCCGGCGACATGCTCGCGCTGGCTTTCTTTTCCCTGGTCCCCATCGGGATCCCCATCGTGTTTCAAGGACTGCACCTGATGGTTTCCGTGATTCAGACTTATATCTTTGTTCTGCTCACGACCGTGTACCTGTCGGGAGCGATGTCGGAAGAGCACTAAGCGAGTGTTGAGCTGTGCCGCGAGCGTGAGGGCGCCTGCACGAGGATGGCGTCAACCACCCCCTGGCGGAATTTCCTAAAAGGAGCTGCACATGAAGAAAGTGATGGTGGTCCTGTTAGTAGCGTTTTTTGCCCTGCCTGCCTACGCCCAGGCGCCGGCTGGAGCCACGGGAGCAAGCCCGTGGAGCTACGCCGGCATTGCCCTGGCCATTGCCGTGGCGGCTGGCGCTATCGGGCAGTCGCGCGTGGCCAGCGCCGTGGCCGAAGGCCTGGCACGAAATCCCGCTGCCCGTCCCGGCATCCAACTGGCGCTGTTTCTGGGACTGGCGTTCATCGAGTCGCTGGTGCTGTTCATCTGGGTGATGATCTTCCTGAAAACGTAGGCGGCAGCGTGGGTCCCGGCCTCCGCTCCCCGCGGAGGCCTTTTTCTTTTTGCGGGCCTTCCCCGTGTCTCGGTGTCTCCGTGGTGAGTAAAATCTCCTGCATGGCCGCGGCCCTCGAGTTCGAGCGCGTCACCAAGGAGTACCGCAGCTTCTGGCGGCGAAGCGCGGTGCGGGCGCTGAACGACTTTTCGCTTACGGTTGAAGCCGGCGAAATCTTCGGGTTTCTCGGCCCCAATGGGGCAGGGAAGACCACGGCCATTCACCTGGCCATGGGGTTCATGTCCCCCACCAGCGGCGGCGGGCGGATGCTGGGGCAGTCGTTCGGCCACACCGCCACCCGGCGCCGGGTCGGATTCCTGGGCGAGAACGTGGCACTCTACCACCGGCCGGCGGACCGGCTCCTGCGTTTCTATGGAGTCCTGAATGGCATGCGCGACCCCGAACTGGCGCGGCGGGTCCGCGACGTGCTGGAGGAAGTGGGCCTGGCCGCCGAATCCGGGCGCAACGTGGGCAAGTTTTCCCGCGGCATGCAGCAGCGCATGGGCCTGGCCCAGGCTCTGGTAGGGGATCCGGAACTGCTCCTGCTGGACGAGCCCACGTCGGCGCTCGACCCGCTGGCGCGCGTGGCCGTGCGTGAGCTGTTGCTGCGCGCGCGTGAGTCGGGAAAGACCGTGTTTTTGAGTTCCCACCAGCTCTCCGAGGTCGAGCTGATTTGCGACCGCGTGGCCATCTTGCACCGGGGGCACGTCGCCCGCCTGGGAACAATCTCTGGCCTGCTGGAATCGGACGCCCGCTTTGAGGTGGCTGCCCGCGGCGTCGAGACTGCTGCCTTCGCGGGAGCGAAAGCTGCGAATGGCCTGGTCACCTTCCAGGTGCAGGCGTCCTCGCAGCGGGCTGCGATTGAGCAAGTGTGGAGCCGGGGAGGAGAAATCGTCAGCGTCAACCCGGTTCGCAAGACCTTGGAAGACATCTTTGTCGAGGTAACAAAAGAGGAGTGATTGGAGTTGGCGAAGGGGATCGGCGAACTGCGAAAGTGCGAACTAAGAACTGGCAATTGACAACTGACAACTGAACCATGTTTCCTGTTTTGCTCATCGCCGGCAACGTGATTCGCGAGCAGCGCTGGCCGGTCGTGTTCCTGGTGCTGTGGTGCGCGGTCATCGCCGGGGCATTCAGCTTTGGTTACGACGTGGAACTGGTGCAGAACGACTTCGTCTTCCTTCTCGGACAGCAGGCGCTCTATGCGGTGGGATTCAGCGCCTTCGTCTCGGCGTTCACCCTGCACAACGAGTTGCGCTCCCGGCGAATCCTGGGAGTGCTGTCGAAAGCCATCGCGCGCGGGCAATATCTGGCCGGGTTGCTGCTGGGAGTGTTCGCGTGCAGCGCGCTCTACTGCGGGGCCATAGTGCTGAGCTCGCTGTGGATCGCGCGCGGCCTGCCCATCGCTGGAATCCAGTTTGCCGGGCTGGCGGTGGTGCTGATTGTGGCCTGCCTGCTCACCGCAGCCATGAGCCTGTTCTTCTCCACGTTCCTCAATCCGCTGCCCGCCACCGCGGCCACCACCGCGCTGATCGCGCTTCCCGCAGCGCTGGCATTGGCCTTCGGCGACGCCTGGGTGCAGATTATTCCCGTGTATGCGCTGGCGAAGGCGGTGCTCCGCTTCTCCTTCGACGCGGCATGGAGCCCGGGCGGGAGTTTACTGGCGCTGGCGCTGGCGGAGGCGGTCGTATTCTGGATGGCGGCTTCCTGGAGCTTCGCCCGGCTCGACATCGCGGTGGCGGTGGAGTAGAGACGTAGCTTGCTACGTCTCCCACGAGACGTTGCAAGCAACGTCGCTACAGGGAATCTCTCTACGGCAGCAGGTCGCCGGCGGCAGTGGCGGCGAAAGCCAGCATGCCGCCCGGCAGCAGGCCCAGATAGAGCGTTGCCACGGCGCTGACCACCAGCACCACAGCGACGGACACGGGGAGGGGCAGCGCCGGCGTCTCCTGCCGCGCTTCGTGCATGTACATCACTACGATGATGCGCAGGTAGTAGTACGCGGCGATGGCGCTGTTGACCAGCCCGATGATGGTCAGCCACAACAGGTTTGACTTCAGCGCCGCGGCGAAGACGTAGAACTTGGCGAAGAAGCCGCCGGTGACGGGGATGCCGATCAGCGACAGCAGAAACAGAGTGAAGGTAGCGGCGAGCAGCGGGGAACGGCGCCCCAGGCCGGCGTAATCATCCAGGGTCACGAAGCGCTCGCCGGCGCCGGCCAGATGGCTGACCACGGCAAACGCGCCCAGGTTCATGGCGGCGTAGGCGGCGGAGTAAAAGAGCACGGCGCGCACCCCCAATTCCGGTGCGGCAGTGAAAGCCACCAGCAGGTATCCGGCGTGGGCGATGGAGGAGTAGGCCAGCATGCGCTTCACGTTGCTCTGCACCAGCGCGCCCAGGTTGCCCAGGGTCATGGTGAGCGCGGCCGAGATCCACACCAGCCAAAACCATCCGGGTGCTCCGGTGGCGAAGAGAATGCGCGCCAGTACGGCGAAGGCCGCGGCTTTGGGTGCGGTGGACATGAACCCCACGACGGGCGCGGGTGCGCCTTCGTAGACGTCGGGCGTCCACACGTGGAAGGGCGCGGACGCCACCTTGAACCCCAGGCCCACGAACATGAGCGCCACCGCTGCGTAGGCCAGCGGCGGCGCATTGCTGGTGCGTAATGCGCCGGCAATGGCGGGAATATAGGTGGAGCCGGTGGCCCCGAACATCAGCGCCACGCCGTAGAGGAAAAACGCGGTGGCGAAAGAGCCCAGCAGGAAGTACTTGAGCGAGGACTCCGCGCTGGCGGCCACATTCCTTCGGAAGCCGGCCAGGATATAGGTGGAGATGGAAGAAATCTCCAGAGCGATGAAAATCAGCACCAGCTCCACCGCCGAGGACATCAGTTGCATGCCCATCGCTCCCAGCAGCACCAGTCCGTAGAATTCGCCTGCCCGGATGCCTTCGACTTCGAGATATTCGAGCGAGGAGAGGATGACCAGCGCGGCGATCATGGCGATGAGCAAATGGAAGAACACGCTGAAGGCGTCCACCTGCACCATGGCGAAGAAGCCCGGCCCGGGCGAGGCCGATTGGTAGACCGTAGCCAGCACGGAGGCCAGTGCTCCGGCCAGCGCCAGCAGGCCGAGCGGGCGGCGGCTGGCTTCCGGCTTCAGCACGGACTCCACCATCATCACCGCGATGCCGAACAGAGTCAGCATCAGCTCGGGGAGGATGGCGATGTAGTCGGCGGCGTGGATCATGCGGTCATCTTCCTGCGAGTTCGATCAGCAACGGTCCCAACATGCTGCGCACCGCAGGTTCCATGGAGTTCAGCCAGTAGAGCGGCCACACGCCCATCAGAAGCGCGGCCGCCACCAGCGGCCATAGCGACGCCCGCTCGCGCAGGTCCAGGTCGGCGAGCGAGCGGTTGGGGTCGCTGAGCGCGCTGCCGAAGAACACGCGCTGGTACATCCACAGCATGTAGCAGGCGCTCCAGATCACGCCCGTGGCCGCCAGCGCGCCCCACCACGCCTTGGCCTGGAAGGCGCCCATCAGGATCAGGAACTCGCCCACGAACCCGTTGAGCAGCGGCAGACCGATGGAGGACAGCGTCACCACCAGAAACAGCATGGCGTAGACGGGCATGGGCGTGGCCAGCCCGCCGAACTCCTTGATTTCGAAGGTGTGCCGGCGTTCGTAAATCATGCCCACCAGCAGGAAGAGCGCGCCGGTGGAGATGCCGTGGCTCAGCATCTGGTAGACGGCGCCGTCCACGCCCGCCTGGGTGAAGCTGAAGATGCCGAGCACCACCAATCCCAGGTGACTGACCGAGGAGTACGCCACCAGCTTCTTCAAGTTGGGCTGCACCATGGCCACCAGCGCACCGTAAACAATGCCGATGATGGCGAGAAACCCGATCCAGGGTGCGTGCTCGCGGGCCTGGTAAGGGAAGAGTCCGACGTTGAAGCGCAGCAGCCCGTACGTCCCCATCTTGAGCAGCACGCCGGCCAGCAGCACCGAGCCCGCGGTCGGGGCCTCAACGTGGGCGTCCGGCAGCCAGGTGTGCACCGGTACCAGCGGCACCTTCACCGCGAAGGCCACAAAAAATCCCATGAAGAGCCAGCCGCCCGCGCCCCAGATGTTGGGAATGCTTTCCCGGAGGACAGCGCGCTGGATGGTGGCGTAGTCGAAGCTGCCGGTCTGCGCGTACAGCCACAGGATGGCCACCAGCATGAACACCGAGGCGATCGCGGTGTACAGGAAAAACTTCACCGCGGAGTACACGCGGCGCTCGTGCCCGTACATCCCGATGAGCAGCGCCATGGGGATGAGCGTGAATTCCCAGAAGACGTAGAACAGGAACAGATCGAGCGCCAGGAAGACGCCGATCATTGAAGTCTCCAGCACCAGCAGCAGGATGAAGAATTCCTTCACCCTCTCGTGGATGGACTTCCACGAAATCAGCACGCACAGCGGCACCAGGAAGGTGGTCAGCACCACCAACCACAGCGAGATGCCGTCGAGGCCGAGGTGGAAATGGATGTTGGGGCTGGGAATCCAGGGGAGGTCAATCTCGAACTGGAAGCCGGGCTGGGCGGCGTCGAAGGCGAAGGGCAAGCGCAGCGACAAAGCGAAAGTCGCCAGCGATACCACCAGGGCGGCGCGGCGAATGGCCTCATCGCGCCGGGGCAGCAGAGCGAGCAGGAAAGCGCCAGCCAGGGGCGTGAAGGTGACGAGCGCGAGGATGCAGTCGTTCATCGAACCCCCACCCAGAGCATGAAGGTCAGCACCGCGGCGGCGCCCGCGATCACCCAGCCGGCGTAGGAGCGGATGTTGCCCGACTGCATGCGTCGCAGCGCGCCGGAGACGCTCTGCGCTCCGCGGGCGGCGGCGTTCACGCTGTCGTCTATCATCCGGACGTCAATTCCGCGCCACAGCACTTGACGTGAGCCCTCGATCAGAGGCCGCACCACCGCGGCGTCGTAGCCCTCGTCCACGTAGTACTTGTGGAGCACGGCCTGGTAGAGGCCGCCGAGTTGCGTGGCGATGCGTTCCGGCAGTTCTGGCCGCTTCACGTAAAGCAGCCAGGAGAGGCCCAGACCCAAGAAGGCGGCGGCGACGGAAATCGCCGTGAACAGGCGTTCGGCGCCCAGGTCAGCGGCGTGGGCGGCTTCCGCCGGCGCGCCGAAGACGGGAGCCAGGAATCCTTCGAAGTAGTTCTGTCCACCGAGCGCGTGCGGGATGCCGGCCCATCCTCCCACCACGGACAGCACCGCCAGCACCACCAGGGGCGCCAGCATCACCCGCGGACTCTCGTGGACATGATTACCGTGCCCCTGGTTGTGAGCGTGAGCTTTTTCGGTGGCGTGGGCCGGGGAGCGGCGGTCTCCGAAGAAGGTCAAGAACCACAGGCGGAACATGTAGAAGGAAGTCAGGGCCGCGGTGATGATGCCGATCATCCAGAACGCCGGATGTCCGCGGGCGCTGCTGTAGGCCCGCCACAGGATTTCGTCCTTGCTGAAGAAGCCGCTCAGCGGAGGAAAGCCGGCGATGGTGAAGGTGGCCACGGTCATCACGCCGAAGGTCCAGGGGATCTTGGTGCGCAGGCCGCCCATGTGGCGCAGGTCCTGCTCGCCGCCCAGGGCGTGGATTACACTGCCTGCGCCCAAAAACAGGAGCGCCTTGAAGAAGGCGTGGGTCATCAGGTGGAAGACGGCGGCAGAGTAGGCGGCCACGCCGCAGGCCAGGAACATGTATCCCAGTTGGGACACGGTGGAATAGGCGAGCACGCGCTTGATGTCGGTCTGGGCGACGCCGATGGTGGCCGCCATCAGCGCGGTGACGCATCCGATCACCGCCACCACGGTGAGCGCCTCGGGCGCGCGGCTGAAGATGGGACTCGAGCGCGCCACCATGTAGACGCCCGCCGTGACCATGGTGGCGGCATGGATCAGAGCCGAGACCGGAGTAGGGCCCTCCATGGCGTCGGGCAGCCAGACATGGAGCGGCACTTGTGCCGACTTGCCGCACGCCCCCATCAGCAGCAGCAGGGCGATGGCCGTGAGCACGCCCGCACTGGCTTCCGGGCCGAATCGTGCGATCGCGGGGAACACTTCCGCAAACTCCAGCGACCCGAATTCGCGCACCATCAGGAACATGCCGATGAGGAAGCCGAAGTCGCCAATGCGGTTCACGATAAAAGCCTTTTTGCCGGCGGCGGCGGCCGAGTCGCGCGTGAACCAGAACCCGATCAGCAGGTACGACGCCAGCCCCACGCCCTCCCAGCCCACGAACATCAGCAGGTAGTTGTCGGCCAGCACCAGCGTGAGCATGAAGAACATGAACAGGTTCAGATAAGAAAAGAAGCGGTAGTAGCCCTTGTCTTCGGCCATGTAGCCGACGGAATAGACATGAATGAGGAAACCCACGCCGGTGACCACCAGGATCATTACCAGGGAAAGCTGGTCGAGGTAGAAGCCGAAATTTACCCGGAATCCGCCTGCCTGGATCCAGGCGGCCACCGTCTCCACATGGGGAATGCTCCTGGCCGGCAGGCCCGCGAACTGCGCGGCCACGTACAGCGACCAGGCGAACGAGGCTGCGCTGAAGAAGAGCGCCACCGCGCTCACCGTGCGCCGGGAAAAATTCTTCCCCAGCAGCCCGTTGAGGGCGGCCCCGGCCAGCGGCAGCAGCGGAATGAGCCAGAGGTTCATAGCTTGAGCAGGTTTACCTGGTCGACGTTCAGGGTCTGGCGGGTGCGAAACACGGCGAGGATGATGGCCAGTCCCACCGCGGCCTCGGCTGCGGCCACCACCATCACGAAGAAGACGAACACGTGCCCGCTCAGCGCCTGCCACTGGGTAGCGAAGGCAACGAAGGAAAGGTTCACGGCGTTCAGCATCAGCTCAATGGACATGAACAGGGTGATGATGTTGCGCTTGAGCAGGAAGCCGAGCACGCCCAGCGCGAACAGCACCGCGCTCAGCACCAGGTAATAGGAGATGGGGACCATCAGCCCTCCTTGCGGGCCAGTACCACTGCGCCCATGATGGCAACCAGAATCAGCACCGAAGTCACCTCGAAGGGCAGCAGAAATTCGTGGAAGAGCAGGCGGGCCACGGCGTCGGTGGATCCGAGGAATTCGCCCAGGCGGACGCCCTTGAGCGCGCCGCTGCGCCCGGTGACTACCCAGATCATCAGGGCCGCGAACACCGCCACCGCGGGATAACCGACGATGGCGGCCACACGGCTGCCGGCGGTGATCTCTTCTTCGCCGGCATTGAGCAGCATGATGACGAACACGAACAGCACCATGATGGCGCCCGCGTAGACGATCACCTGCACCGCGGCCACGAACTCGGCGCCCAGCAACAGGTAGAGCACCGACAGCGACACCATCACCACGATCAAAGACAGCGCGCTGTTGATGGGATGGCGCTGCGCCAGCAGGTTCACCGCTCCTGCCACGCAAACGGCCGCAAACACGAAGAACAGCACCTGGTGGAGCATGCTCAGGATTTCCCCATGGCCACCACTAAAGCGGTCAGCATCACGTTGGCGATGGCCAGCGGCAGCAGCACCTTCCATCCGAAGGCCATCAACTGGTCGTAACGGAACCGGGGCAGCGTGCCGCGGATCCAGATGTAAAGAAAGAGAAAGGAGAAGACCTTGAGCACGAACCAGAGGAAGGGCAACACCGCCTGCAGCGCCGCCGGGCCGAACGCCGGCCCGTGCCAGCCTCCGAAAAAGAGCAGCGTGGCCACACAGGCCACGGTGAGCATGTTGGTGTACTCCGCCATGAAGAACATGGCGAACTTCATGGAGCTGTATTCGGTGTGGTAACCGGCCACCAGTTCGGTTTCGCCCTCCGGAAGATCAAAAGGAATGCGGTTGGTTTCGGCGAAGGCGGCCGTCAGGTAGATGGCGAAGCCCAGGATTTGCCCCTGGAAGATGTGCCAGCGGGGAAAGAAGCCGCCCCAGGTACCGGCCTGGGCGGCGACGATGTCGCGCAGGCTGAGCGAGCCCGCCATCAGCAGCACGCCCACCAGCGCCAAGCCCAGCGAGAGCTCGTAGCTGATCATCTGCGCGCAGGCCCGCAGCGAGCCCAGCAGCGAGTACTTGCTGTTCGACGACCATCCCGCCAGCGCGATGCCGTACACGCCAATCGAAGTCACGCCCAGCAGGAACAGCAGCCCGATGTTGACGTCGGTAATTTGCAGCGGGGTTTCGATATTCAGCACTGGCAGCTTCACCGACTCGCCGATGGGGACGACCGCAATGGACATCAGCGCCGCGGTCAGAGAAAGCATCGGAGCCAGAATGAACAACGGCTTATAGGCGCCGGCAGGTACCAGGTCTTCCTTGAACAAAAACTTTAAGCCGTCGGCCAGCGGCTGCAGCAGTCCGAAGGGGCCCACGCGCGTGGGTCCCCAACGGTTCTGGATGCGTCCCACGAGCTTGCGCTCCAGCCACACGGTGTAAGCCACCGCGGTGAGCAGCACAGACAGCGCCACCACGGTCTTCAACAGGCTGACGATGATGTAGGTCTTCCAGTTCACGAGAATGCCGTTTTAGGTTTTCAGTTTTCGGTTTTGCGTTGGCGAAGCCTGGCCTGGCCGGAAAGCCCCACCAGAAATGAGAAACCAAAAACCAAAAACCACCAACCCAAAACCATCTTCTAATCCGCTGCTTCTACCGCCCGCCTCTCGATAACGGAATTCAACGTCCGGCTGTACCGCCCCAGCGTTCCGGAAGTGAACAGCGTATCCCCGGCGGGGCGAATCAAGTCCGCACTGCCGTCGCTGCCGCCCGCGCTCTGTTCTGCCGAATGCAGGTGCACCTCGTTGCCGGCCAGGAAGTTGAGGCGCGGGAAATCGTAGCCCGGAACCAGGCGCTGGATTTCATCCAGCACGGCGGCGGGATCGAAGGGGCTGAGGCGCGGTTCGAGGTTGCGAGCGCGCAGCCACACCGAGTGCCGGTCGGCCTCGCCGGACTGCGCTCCCCGCGACTGTCCCATGTCGGCGCTGGTACCGCCGCCCGCCGCGGCGGGCACCAAGCGGCGCACCTCGAAACCCATGCAGTCGGCAAGGCGCACCATGATTTCGAGGTCCGTTTTGGCCCCGGCGAAATCGCCGGCCTTGCTCAACCGTTGCAGGTCGCCGCAGGTGTTGGTGAACGTGCCTGACTTTTCGTAGGCACAGGCCGCGGGCAACACCACGTCGGCGATGAGCGCGGTTTCCGTGAGGAACATTTCCTGGACGACGACAAACGTCTTCGACAGCACAAAGGGGTCAATGCCGAAACTGGCCACTGGATTTGCTCCCACTACATAGAGCGCGCCCAGCCTGCCCTGCTTGGCGGCGGCAGCCATCTGCGGCAGCGACATCCCGGGGGTTGCGGGAAGGGAAGCGCCCCACGCTTCTGCGAACCGCTTGGCCTGGCCCACGCTGGTATACCCGGGCAGCAGAGCCGGATTGAGGCCCATGTCGGCGGCGCCGCGCGAGTTGGCGTAGTCAGCCAGGCAGATAAACTTCGCGCCGGCAACGGCCGAGCCGAAACGCACCAAGGCCTCGAGGTCGGCGCCGCGCAGCTCGGAACCAAAGATGATCACAAGCCCAGCTTCGCCGCGCAGAGTCTCACGCAGTTTGGAGAGCGCTTCGCGGGTGGTGTCCCCGGTGACCAGCGGGTCGGCGGCGGCATCCTCGCCGGCGAGGAAGTGCGCGAACTGGCCTTCGGCCGCCGCGGGCAGCAGCGTGAAGCTGGACGCTTGGCGGCGCAGTTTGATCTCCTTCGCATTGACGACGTGCAGGCGGCCGCGGTTCAGGCGCACGTTGGTGCGAATATTCCACGCCAGCAGTGGGTGCTGCTCCGTGGGATCGCCGCCGATGAGCAGCACCGCCGGCGCCTTGAGCACATCGCGCATGGAAGCGGTGGCGTCCTTCTGGCCGCGCAGCGCCCCGGCGAAGGCGGGGAAGTCCGCGGTGCGGTGGTGGTCAATGTTGTTGGTCTCGAGCACCAGGCGGGCCAGCTTCTGCAGAACGTAATTTTCTTCGTTGGTGGTGCGCGTGGATCCGACGACGCCGATGGCGGCGCCGTCGGCGGCATCCCGCACTTCCCGCAGACGCCGCGCCGCGAAGTCTATGGCCTCCTCCCAGGAGGCGGGCGTGAGGCGGCCGTCTTTGCGCACCAGCGGGCGGCGGAGGCGATTTTCGTGCTGGGTGAAGTCGAAGGCGTAGCGGCCCTTGATGCACAGGAAGTCGCCGTTGATGCCGCTCTTGTCACGATTATCGCCGCGGACAATCTGCATCCCGCTCTCGGCGCGACGCACGCCCAGCGTGGTCTTGCAGCCATCGCCGCAATGGGTGCAGATGGTGGAGACGTGGTTCATCTCCCAGGGGCGCGTCTTGTAGCGATAAGCGCCCGAAGTGAGCGCGCCCACCGGGCAGATGTCGATGCACATGCCGCACTCTTCGCACTCCAGGTGGTC
>CAZXVY010000055.1:0-11993 GCA_964644115.1 uncultured Terriglobales bacterium | reverse complement strand
TCACTTGTAGTTCGGGCCCTCGATTTGCTCAATCAGTTCCCAGACGTTGTCGTAGCTATAGCCCGGCTTCAACCCAAGAGCTTTGGGGCGCACACGAAAGGGTGGCAGGGGTTCTAGAGATGGCGCATTAAGCCCCCGGCGCAGCACATCGTTCACGACCAGCTTAAAGGAATTGCCCGAGCGACGAATCTCCGCCTTTAGTTTGGCGGCTACGTCGTCATCGAGAGTAAGGGTCGTTCGCATCTCAAACACCTCCCATCAACTGGATCATTTGTAAAACGGCCCTTCAATCTGTTCCAGGAGTTCTCCGATGTTGTCGTAACTCAGGCCGGGCCGCAGTCCCAGATCGCGTACGAAAATAGGAAACGGCTTGGCCAGAGCCGCCGGCGGCGGAGAAGCGATGCCTCGCCGCAGCATCTCGTTGACCACCTGCCTGAAGGAATTGCCCGAACGTCGCACCTCCGCTTTAAGCTTGGCGGCGACGTCGTCGTCGAGAGTCATGGTGGTTCGCACATCATGATGCTAATCCGAAAGCATCATGATGTCAAGGGCGGGCAGAGGATTGCTCAGCGGCCTGTTCAAGGTCCCAAGGAATCTTGTCTAAGTCTCTGCGGGAGAGATGCTTACCTCCAACCACCACCCCCGAAATGCGGCGGGTGTTGCGGATGTCCTCCAGCGGGTCGGCGTCCAGCAGGACAAGGTCGGCCACGCGTCCTTGATCTATAGAGCCGCGCTCGCGCTCCCGGGCCAGAAAGTGCGCCGGGTTCAGAGTAGCCGTTTGCAGGGCCTCTAATGGCGTGAGCCCGGCCGCCACCAGCAGTTCCAGTTCCTGATGCAGGCTGAAGCCGGGCAGGACGAAGGCGTCGGTTGAGTCTGTGCCCGCCAGCAGCAGCACACCCGCGCGGTGCAACGCGCCCACCAGCTCCATGGATCTGCGGGCCACGCGCTGGTTCAGGGCCAGGGTCTCGGGCGCAACCGCTTCCAGGTATCGCTTGCGTCCCGCCAGCCACCGCTCCCGCAGCTTGGCGGGAAGCTGCTTCATGGGCAGGCCGGCCCTGGTGTCCTCCTTGCTCAGCGCACGGAACGACTGCGACCAGATCAGCGTGGGGACCACCCAGGTACCGTTGCGGGCCAGGCGGCCCAGGACGGCGGCCGCTTTGGCGGTGTCGTAACTGTCGAGCAAGTCTGCCTGGAGCTTGCGGGTACGCGCCCGGTACTCGTCGGGCGAGGCAGTCGGGCTTGCTTCCAGCTCGCGCAGCGCCTTCAGTTCGCGACGCAACTCCTCTTCCCGCGAGGAGCAGGCCAGCAGGATGCCGGCATCGCCGGGCAGCGCGGGCGAGACGTGCTCGATGGTCTTCTGGCCGGCCTCGCTGACCTCGGCTGCGTTCAACGCTTCGGGAGCGTGCCCGGCGAGCACCAGGCCCGCCTTCCGTGCCTCATCGGCCAGGGCGAAGTAGGCATCGCGCGAGAGTCCGGCCTGCGCTTTGACGAAGTCCACGCCTTCGGACTTGAGCTTGCGCACCGCCGCCCGCGCCTCGACGGCCGTGGCCACGGGGATCACAATGGGGCTGGCCTCCTGGGGTCCATCCACGAACGGGCCGGCGGCCAGGAGCGAAGGCCCTGCAAGTTTGCCTTCCGCCAGCTCCTTGCGCAGAGCGGCCAGGCGCGTCCAGTCGCCGCCCATGTCGCGCACGCCCACCACCCCATGGGCGAGATAAAGAGAAGCCAGGGTGCGCGAGCTGAGGTCGCCTTCGGGGCGAATCGCGGTGTGCACGTGCATGTCCCACAGGCCGGGGATGAGGAATTTTCCCGCCGCGTTCACCACCTGGACGTTGCGCCCCAGGTGGATCACAGCGCGTTTGGAGAGGGCATGGATGCGGTCGTTGTGGATGACTACGTTCAGGTTGCGTAGCGTCGGTCCGCCGTTCACGTCAACGACCGTGACGTTGGTAAAAACGAGGACGCGCGGCGGCGGCTTGCGCTCGGCCAGGCAGGGGAGGGCCAGCAGGATCAGCAGAAGCTGAGCAAGTATGCAGCGCATCAGGGAAACCAAGCGCCAAGACGCTACAAGCGCGGGGCCGGCTCTGTCAAACCGGCGAGGTGCCGGCGTTTCTCTTCCTCCGGCAGGAACGACGCCCGGAAGCTGTTCGCGGCCAGGCGGCGCAGCTCGTCGTCGCTGAAGCCGAAGGCGTCCTGTGCGAGCTGGTACTCGCGCGCCAGCGACGTGCCGAACATGGCAGGGTCATCGGAGTTCAGCGTGACCAGCATGCCGGCGTCGAAGTACTTCCGCAAGGGATGATGTTCCAGCGACTTCAGGCAGCCGGTGCGCAGGTTGCTGGTGACGCAAATCTCGACCGGCACCTGGTCGCGGACCAGGCGGGCCACCAGCTCGGCGTCGTGCCAGGCATTGAGGCCGTGGCCGATGCGCTCCACACCCAGCGCGTCCAGCGCTCCCAGCACGGACTCAGGCCCGGCGGCTTCGCCGGCATGGGCGGTAAGGCGGAGGCCGTGCTCGGCGGCGCGCAGATAGAGGTCGCGGAACAGTTCCGGCGCCGCCTGGCGCTCGTCTCCGCCCATGCCGATGCCCACCACCTGGCGCTCGCGGAACTGGATGGCTTTCTCCACCACGTGCTCGGCGGCCTCCGGCCCCCACTGGCGCACGAAGTCGAAAATCCACAGCAAGGAAACGCCGAAGTCGCTGGCGCCGCGTTCGCGCCCGCGCTCCAGGCCCTCGAAGATGGCGTCGAAATCCTGGCCGCGGCGCAGGCAGATGCCCACCGAGACATAGACCTCGGAGTGGATGACGTTCTCCGACTTCAGCCGTTCCAGCAGCCGGTAAGTGATCAGCTCGTAGTCGGCGGGCTCGCGCAGCCGCTCGGTGAGGACCGCGAACGCCTGCAGAAACCCCGGAAAGTCGCGGTAGTCGTAAAGCCGCTCGACCGCGGCGAGGTCGAGCGGTGTGGCGTCGTGCCGGCGGCTGAGTTCCACCAGAGTCGGCGGATCCACCGCTCCTTCCAGGTGGAGATGCAATTCCGCCTTGGGCAGAGAGAGGACGAAAGCTGAGGGCGCTAGCTGCGCTGCACTGATCTCAACCGACCTGGGGGATGTGGGCATGGAATCCGGACGTAACTTCAGCCGATGGTCCTCAACCTTTCTGCGAGATCATCCGGCGCGTGGCGCGAACTCACTGTGCTTGCGGCTATAAAGGAAATACACCACCAGCCCGATGGCCAGCCACACAAAGAAACGGACCCAGTTCATGATGGGCAGGCCCGCCATCAGCAGCAGGCAGGTAAGGACGCTGAGCACCGGGGCCAGGTAGCCGCCGGGGGCGCGGAAGCCGCGCTTGCGGTTGGGCTCGCGCACCCGCAGGATGATCACGCCCACCGAAACCAGCACAAATGCAAACAGCGTTCCGATGTTGGCCAGGTCGGCCAGCGTGCCGATGTCCAAGAGTCCTGCAGGAATGCCGACCACAAATCCGGCCACCCAGGTGGAGAAATCGGGGGTGCGGAACTTGGGATGCACGCGGGAAAAAATCCGCGGCAGCAGCCCGTCGCGCGACATGGCAAACCACACCCGCGCCTGCCCCAGTTGGAACACCAGCAGCGAGGAAATCATTCCCATCATGGCGCCGAACAGCACCGCCAGGCGCACCCAGGTAAAGTTGAGCTTCTTCAGGGTATTGACCACGGGCGCGGCATCGCCTTCGAGCGTGTTCCAGGGCACCAGGCCGGTCAGCACCACCACCACCGCCACGTAGAGGAGGGTGCAGATGATCAGGGTGGCGATGATGCCGATGGGCAGGTCGCGCTGCGGGTTCTTGGCTTCCTCAGCAGCAGTGGACACCGAGTCAAAGCCGATGTAGGTGAAAAAAATGATGGCGCCGCCGGTGAGCACTCCCGACCAGCCGTTGGGCGAGAACGGGGTGTAGTGCTTGGGGTTAATGTAGGAGGCGCCCGCCATCACAAATGCCAGGATGGCGGCGATTTTCAGGATTACCATCACGTTGTTGGTCTTGGCGGATTCGCGGATGCCGCGCACCAACACCGCCGTCAGCAGCATCACCACCAGGAGCGCAGGAAGGTTGAAGCCGAAGTGCCAGCCCGCGGGGAAGACCTCCTGTCCTTGCCAGTCGGTCATGCCGCTGGGCAGGTAGGCGGGCGAGATCCAGCGCATGGGGGGATCGATGCCGAACCAGTTGAACAGGTCAAGCAGATGCGCGGCGAAGCCCACGCTCACCGCCATATTGCTCACCGCGTATTCCAGGATCAGGTCCCAGCCGATGATCCAGGCCACCAGTTCGCCCATGGTGGCGTAGGTATAGGTGTAAGCACTGCCCGCGATGGGAATCATGGAGGCCAGTTCGGCGTAGCACAGCGCGGTGAAGGCGCACACCAGGGCCACCAGCATGAACGAGAGCGCGATGGCCGGGCCCGCGCCCGGCCGCCCGAAGGTGGGCGACTGGTGGATCAGATATTCCAGCAGGGGCGCGTTCAGGATCGACTCCACCTTGAGGGTCTGGCCGGCGATGGCCGTTCCCACCACGGTGAAAATGCCCGAGCCGATTACCGCCCCGATGCCCAGCGCGGTAAGCGACCACGGCCCCAGCGATTTCTTCAGGCTGCGGTCGGGATGCTCGGCGTCGGCCAGCAGCTTGTCAATGGACTTGCGGGCAAAAAGTTGATTGCGCAGAATTGGCTCCTCCAGCATTCAGCCATCAGCAATCCGCATTCAGCCAAAGCAGGCACCCGCAGCATTGGCTGAATGCTGACCGCTGACGGCTGAATGCTTCCTTACCGTTTCGCCGCGCCGCGCACCATCTTCTTCATCTTGCGCTTCTTCGAACCGCGATCGTAGTCGCGCTTGGGCTTGGGATGTTCCGCCTTGCGCTTCTTGCGCGCCTCGCGCTTCTTCTTTTTCCGGTCTTCCCGCGTCAATGACTTCGTCTTCATGGATAATTCCTAGGCCCTTTCCAGATTCGCGTATTTCTCCACCAGCTTCTTTCGACCGAAGCCCGGAAATTGTACCGTAATCCGGGCGTCTTCACCTTCTCCTTCGCGGTCGAACACCACGCCCTCGCCGTACTTGGGATGCCGCACCTTCTGCCCGGGACGAAAGCCGCGGCGGCCCGCCGGCGCAGCGGTTCCCGAGCCCGTCGCGGCGGGCTCGGGATTTCGCCTGCGGGCTCCCGCTTCGCTCACGCCCTCAAGGCGGCTCAACTTGGGCGCCGGAAACTTCTTACCGCGTGCCTGAAAAAACTGCGAAATGTCGCCTATCGAGTTGTAGGTCTTGCCGGCATAGCCAGGGTGGCGCCGGCCGCTGCGGGGCGAGTCCACATCTTCCACAGCTTCCACTTCTTGGGAGTACTCATAGTCGTAATGCGCAGACCAGGATGGGCGCGCTGCGCGACTCGAATCGACGGGCGAGGGCGCCCTCCCCGCACGCGACGGCGAGCCCAGGTCCTCGAGCAGACTGGGCGGGACTTCGTCGAGGAAGCGCGAGGGCAACGAACTGTCCGGCAGATCGTTGCCGTAACGGCGGCGGTAGACGGCGCGGGTTAGTACCAGCGTGTCCATGGCGCGGGTCATGCCCACGTAGCACAGGCGGCGCTCCTCTTCCAGCGCTTCTTCGTCCAGCAGGGTGCGCGAATGCGGGAACAACCCTTCCTCCATGCCCATCAGGAACACCACGGGAAACTCCAGGCCTTTGGCGGAATGCAGCGTCAGCAGCGTCACCTGGGAGCGGGCTTCGTAGGTGTCGGTATCGCTGGCCAGGGCGGCGTGGTCCAGGAATTCGTCCAAGGATTCGCCGCGCTGGCGAGCGTCCACTGCGGCGTTTACCAGCTCGCGCAGGTTCTCGATGCGGTTGAGCGCTTCCGGCGTCCCCTCGGCCTCCAGTTGGGCGATGTATTTGGTGCGATCGATCAGGAACTTCAACAGCTCGGGCAGCGAGCCGGCCGCCGCAGGCTGCTCGTGTGGGGACGGGCGCTCGTGTGGGGACGGGCGCCCTCGCCCGTCCATCGCCGCCTCAGCGGCGAATTCCTGTTGCGCGGCGCGGCCGCCCTCGGGCGCGCGAGGGAGCGTAGCGCCGCCGTCCTCGGCGGCTTCTTCCTCGACCTCACTCCGTGCCTCTGTGCCTCTTTGGTGAAACCCCATCATCGCCCGCGCATCCTCAATCAGCTCCCGGAAGCCCTCCAGGGCTCGGGCAGCGCGCGGCAGCACCAGCCTCTGCTCCACCGCCCGGCAGAGCGCGCTCCACAGCGACATTCCGGTCTCCAGCGCCAGGCGCTCCAGGGTTTCGACTGTGGAATCTCCGATGCCGCGCGCCGGAGTGTTGATCACGCGCAGCAACGCGATGGAGTCATCAAGGTTGTGGATGAGCCGCAGGTAGGCCACCAGGTCCTTCACCTCGGCGCGCTCGTAGAAGGAGAACCCTCCCACTACTTGATACGCAATCTGGTAGCGGCGCAGCGCTTCTTCCGCCAGTCGCGACTGCGCGTTGATGCGATACAGCACGGCGGCCCGGGGCTCGGTTTCCCCGCGCTCGGAGGCCTGGCGGAAGTAGCGGGCGATGGAATCGGCCACGAACAGCGCTTCGTTTTCGGCGTCGGGCGCTTCGTAATAGCCCAGGCGCGGGCCGCCCGCGCGCGACGTCCACAGGGTCTTGCCCTTGCGCTTCAAGTTGTTGGCCACCACCGCGGAGGCGGCGGCCAGAATGTTTTGCGTCGAGCGGTAATTCTGCTCCAGCCGGATTACTCGTGCCTCAGGGAAATGCTGCTCGAAGTCGAGGATGTTGTGGATGTCCGCGCCCCGCCAGGAGTAGATGCTCTGGTCCTCGTCGCCCACCACGCAGACGTTGTGGCGCTCACCCGCCAGCAGCCGCATCAGCTCATACTGCGGGCGGTTGGTGTCCTGGTATTCGTCAATCAGCAGGTAGCGGAAGCGGCGGTGGTAGCGCTCGCGCACCTCCGCGGCCTCGCGCAGCAGGCGCTCGGTGAACAGCAACAGGTCGTCGAAGTCGAGCGCGTTGGCCTTGTGCAATTGCTCGCGATATACCTTGTACACCTGGGCCAGGCGCTCCGCTTTGGGGTCGTGGCCTTGGAGGAACACGTCCTCCGGGTCGCGCATGTGGTTTTTCGCCCAGGAGATGCGCGAGAGCACGCCCCGCGGCGGGAGCTGCTTGGTGTCCAGGCCGAGCTGTTTCATTGCGGCCTTCACCGTGGCTTGCTGGTCGTCTTCGTCGTAGATGGCGAAATCGCGGCGGTAGCCCGAGTTGAGCGCCTCGATGTCGCGCCGCAGCACGCGCACGCAGAACGAGTGGAAAGTCGAGATCAGCGGGCGGGCCAGGATGCGCGTGCCCGCCAGGCGCTCCACGCGCTCCGCCATCTCCGCGGCGGCCTTGTTGGTGAAAGTGACGGCCAGGATCGCGTCCGGCTCCACGCCCAGGTTTTCGATCAGGTGGGCGATGCGGTAGGTGATCACGCGCGTCTTGCCGCTGCCCGCTCCCGCCAGGATCAAGAGCGGTCCTTCCACCGCTTCCACGGCTTCGCGCTGCTGCGGGTTCAGATCGTCGAGCAGCCCCACGCTACGCCTTCTCCTTGCTAGCGGTTGGGGGAGCGGCCAGGGGAGCGGCCAAGGGAGCGGCCGGGCGCGTCGAGATCATGGGCGCTGGGCCGGCGTCGGCGGCGGGAGACTCCCGCTCCGCCCGGCACGCGTCGCACGGACACACATCGCGCAGCAACTGCCAGGAGTAAATGCCGTGCTGGTGACCGTCGTTCCAGGTGAAGCGGATGGCGTACTTGCCCGCCGCCTCCGCCTCCAGCGGACGCGCCGGTTCGCGGTACATGGGCAGCGCTCCCGGAGCCGTGCGCGGCGGCTGGCCGGGCTCCCGGCCACTCTGGTTGCGCTCGTCATCACACAGCGCGCAGGGGCAGGCGTCCCGCAGAAACTGGAAGCTGTAGCGGGAGCGGTGGCCGTCCTTCCACTCGATCTCCACGCCTGTGCCCGCGGTGAGGTTCACATCTTCCGACTTGGGATCGGCCACGCGCGCCATGAACTCAGTATCGCACGGGCGTAGCCCGTCCGCTCTCGGGCCGGCTTCGGCAATTGGCAGTTGGCAATTGGCACTTGGTTGTGGAGTTGTACATGGCTGACCGGGCCAAGACTCGAGCGCGCTCGATGGCCAAATGCCAAGTGCTAATGGCCAACTGCCAACCCTTCGGAGTGTGCTTTTTTTCTACGGCGCGGACTTTTCCGGCGGCTCTTCGGGCTGATGCGCAGGCGAGGTGATCTCCGCGGTTTCTTCGTCCTTCTTCAGCTTGCGGTGCTTGAGGTAGTAGAGCAGCGTCGCCAGGACGCCCCCGCAGGTGGCCGCAAAGACGCCGGCCGCGGCAGCGAGGAAGTGCCAATACGGCCGCTCGCCCAGCGCCCTGGCCGCTTCCTTGTCTTGGGGTCCGCCGAACACCAGCAGTACGGAAAACAGGATTACGCCGATCAGCCCGGCGGCCACGCTCAGCAGGAAAGCGACGCCTTTGGTGAATTTGGACTTGGGCTCGCTCATGAATCAGGCCGCCGCGAACACTATAGCGCAGCAGCGTGCGGGGAACGGGCGAATATCCGCGCCGGAAACCGGGAAGTCAACGTCCATGCAGCCTGGCCGTCCGCATGTGGAAGCGGGCGACCCCGCCCGCGCCGTGGGGACCCCGCCGCCCCGCGCCGCAGGCCCCGCTCTGATAAAATCAATCGATTCCTCAGTCTTGGTACGGGAGTTCTCATGGCAAGAGTTTGTGATATCTGCGGGAAGGGTCCGCGTTCCGGCAACAAGATCAGTCACGCTCACAACGTGAGCAAGCGGCGCTGGAACGTGAACCTGCGTCCGGTGCGCGCCCGCGTGATGGGAACCACCAAACGTATGCGCGTCTGCACTTCCTGCCTGCGCAGCGGCAAAGTGGTCAAGGCGTAAGTCAGCTCTTACCCAACATTCCGAGCGAGTCGCAAGGAGTTCCGCTTTGCGGGACGACTGAGGCGAGTCGAGGAATCCCTTTCTTGGCGGGCGGTCGCTTGGGTAGGGATTCCTCACTTCGTTCGGAATGAAGTGCTACTTCCCCCGCCCTTTCCACGCCGCCAGCAACTGCTTCTCGCGGTCCGCGGGCAAGCCAAAGCCGCGCGGAAAATCGTAGCCGGCGGGCCGCGATTCGGCGGACCAAGCCAGGGTGTCGCGGATGGTGTCGGCCAGCGGTCGCGAGCGCAATCCGGTAGCGATGGCTTTCTTGTGGCTGACCGTGGCAAACCCCGGCTCCTCCGACTGCGAAACCCACATGGGCAGATCGGTGAAGCCGCTCACCTTCTGTTCCTTCAGAAATTCCTCGGACACCCAGATCAACTTGGCATCGCTGCTCACCGACGCCTTGCAAGCGTGCAGGTACTCGATGAAAATTGCGGGATGCACTGGTCCCACCAGGTTGTAGATGCCGGTGTGCTTCTGCTCCAGCGCGCCCAGGATCCAGTCGGCAAGGTCGTTCACGTCAATGTGCTGCACCGGGTCTTGGCCGGCGCCGGGGGCCAGGACTTCTCCTCCGCGCTGGATGCGAGCCGGCCAGTAAGGGAAGCGGTCGGTGGGATCGCGATGTCCCACAATCAGGCCGGGGCGGGCGACGGTGGCGCGTCCGGGCATGGCCTTCTCGGCAAGCTGCTCGCACAACGCCTTCCTGCCGCCATAGCCTTCGGTGGTGCGGCTTTCGTCGGCCGGATCCTTGAGCGAGTGCAGCGGGCTGTCTTCCGTCATCCCCGGGGTCTTGAAATCGAGATACACCGAGATGGTGGAAACGAAGAGGTACTGCGCGACGCTGGCGGCCAGCATCTCGGCGGACGCCTTCACGTGCTTGGGAGTTTGCGTCCAGGTATCAATTACCGCGTCCCAGGCTCGACCCTGGAGGGCGGCCAGGCCGGGCGCTTTGTCGGGGTCGCGGTCGCCCTGCAGCTTCTCCACTCCGGGAAACATTCCAGGATTGGTTTTTCCGCGATTGAACAGCGTCATCTGATGCCCGCGCTTGAGCGCGGCGTTGACGATGGCCGGCCCGATGAAACCGGTCCCGCCCAGCACCAGAAGCTTCAGCGGCTTCGCGGCCGTGCTCTTGGATGCGGATGACGCCGGCGCGGCCGCCGGGACTGCGGCTTCCTGCGCGAATGCCGTGGCTGGGGCCAGCGCGGCTCCGCCCGCCAGCTTCAAAAACTCTCTGCGATCGAAACTCATGATGCGTCCTTTCCGAGAAACGGACGCGGAATCATACAATGCGCGTGCAGCTTGTGTGGCGCCGGGTCTCTGACCCGGCGTGACCCGTGATCGCCTTGGGAGAGTGGGCCCTCACGCCAGCGCGATGGCCTCGATCTCCACCAGCATGTCCTTGGGGAGCTTGGAAGCCTCCACCGTGGCCCGCGCCGGCGGCTCTGCGGCGAAGAAGGTGGCATAGACTTCATTCATCGGGGCAAAATCTTCCATGTTCTTGAGGAACACGGTGGTTTTCACCACCTGGTCAAGGCTGCTGCCCGCGGCCTCCAGGATGGCAGCCACGTTCTTCAGTACGCGCTCGGTCTGGGCGCGAATGTCGCCCTCGATCAACTGGTTGGTCGCGGGATCAATGGCCACCTGCCCGGAAACGAACACAAATCCCCCCGCCTTGACTCCCTGCGAGTAGGGTCCGATGGCGCGCGGCGCGTCGCTGGTGGAAACGGGAAACTTCAGGTCCATGATGCCTCCGAGATTGAATCATTGAGCGATTGAATCATTGAATCATTAGAGTGCTTCAATGATTCACTGATTCACTGACTCAATTCTCGATCTTGGCCTCGTCCACCAGCAGAATCGGAATCTCATCGCGGATGGGATACACGCGGCGGCAGGCGGCGCACTTCAGCGTCTGCGCCGCTTCGTTATAGGTCAGCGGTTGCTTGCACGCCGGGCAGACCAGAATGTCGAGCAGGTCCTTGGCTAGCATGATCGACAGCAATTCTAACTCGCAACTCGGTACTCGGTACTCAGTACTCGCAACTCGGCACTCGGTACTCGCAACTCGCTCACCCCACTTCCACCAGCCCATACCGGCGCTGCCAGTGGCTCTTCAAGTGGGCGAAGACGCAGGCGATTTCCTCCCGGGAAAGTTCTTGGCTTGGCCCCGCGGCCACGCGCGCGGCCTCGCGGCGCGCGACTTCCAGCAATTCGATGTCGCGCAGCAGGTTGGCGACGCGAAAACCCGGCATGCCCGACTGCCGGGTGCCGAAAAATTCTCCCGGGCCGCGAAGCTGGAGGTCCATCTCGCCGATCTCGAAGCCGTCGGCCGTGCGCACCAGGGCATCGAGGCGCTTCTCGCCGTCCTCGGAGACCTTGCCGCCGGTCATGAGAATGCAATAGGACTTGGCCGCGCCCCGCCCGATGCGTCCGCGCAATTGATGGAGCTGGGCCAGCCCGAAGCGCTCGGCATGCTCCACCACCATCACCGTGGCGTTGGCCACGTCCACCCCCACTTCGATCACCGTGGTTGAGACCAGGACATCAATTTCACCCGCCGCAAAGCGCCGCATCACTTCGTCCTTTTCCTCGGCGGGCAGCCGGCCATGCAGCAGCCCCACGCGCAGATCGGGAAAGACGCGCTTGCGCAATTCGTCGTACATCTTTACCGCGGCCTTCAGCGTCAAGCGCGGCGGAGCCTCGGGAAAGAGCGCGGCGGTGATCGCCTGGCCCGCGCCCTCAGGCGCCGAGCTTCGCTCGGCCGCACGGGCGAGGGCGCCCGTGCCCACACCTGCCTCTTCTTCTTCCTTCTCCTCGATCACCGGATAAACGATGTAGGCCTGGTGTCCAGCCGCTACCTGTTTGCGCACGAAGGCAAAAACCTCCTGGGAGCGTTCGTCGGAGACGCGCCGGGTCACGATGGGCACGCGGCCGGGCGGCATCTCGTCGAGCAGGCTCACGTCCAAGTCGCCGTAGAGGGTCAGCGC
>CAZXVY010000054.1:0-12076 GCA_964644115.1 uncultured Terriglobales bacterium | reverse complement strand
CGGCGCTGCAGCGCGGTGAAGATGGTGGTGTCCACCAGGCGGATGATGGGGCTGATGTCACCTGCCGCCGCCGTCAGCTTCTCGATGGAAATGGTCTCGTCCGTCAGCTCGTCTTCCCGGATCACGTCCAAGGTGAAGCCTTCGCTGGCTTCGTCGAGCACGCGCTGCGACTGCTCCGTCTTTTTGAGGATGTCGGAAATCTGCGAGAGCGTGGCCACCCGCGTCAGGATGCGCTTGCCCAGCAGCAGCCCGATCTCGTCAATCATCATCAGCCGGCTGGGATCGGCGATGGCGATGGCCAGCGTGCCCTCCAGGTCCTCCAGGGGCACGAAGTTGTAGCGGAACATCAGGTCCACGGGGATGGAGCGGAACAGCTCGTGGTGGATCTGGAAGCTGCGCAGGTCCACGAACTCCGAGCGGTAGCGCCGCGCCAAGTCGCGCGCCCGCGCTTCCTCGTCACCCGGGCCCTGCGTGGCCGCCCCCTCCGCGAATATGGGTTTGCGATCCGCCATGCGATGCTTTTCCTACCTCCTACCTCCTACCTCCTGCTATCTCGCTGCCCACGCCGCGCCCAGCGAGAAAATGGGCATATACAGCGACAGCAACACTGCTCCTACCGCCAGTCCGGTAATGATGAGCACCGCCGGTTCGATCAGCGACATGATAGCGGTGAGCGAGTTCTGCACGTCCTCCTCATAGAACTCGGCCACCGACGCCAGCATGGCCGGCAGGGCCCCCGTAGATTCGCCCACCTCGATCATTTCCACGGTGAGATCAGGAAACGCCCGGGTTTCCTCCAGGCTGCGCGAGAGCGGCTGTCCCTCACGCACCCTGCGCGCTGCCTGCGCCACCCCGGCGGCCAGAAAACGCGATTCCAGCGAGCTGCCCGCGGTCTCCAGCGCCGGAACCAGCGGCAGGCCCCCGGCCAGGAGCGTGGACATCATGCGCGCAAACATGGCGATCTGGTACTTCAGCCAGACTGCGCCCAGCAACGGCACCGCCACCCGGAAGCGGTCGAGCGCGCGCCCGCCGGATTCCGTGCGCTGCCAGCGCTGGAGCGCCAGGCCCGCCACCAGCAGCCCCGCCAGTAGCAGCAGGATGTGCTGCTGCGCCGCCCGCCCCACTTCCAACATGAATACCGTCAGCGGCGGAAGCTGGGCGTTGAGCGACTCGTAGAGCTTGGCAAACTCCGGCACCACGTAGGTGACCAGGAAGACGATCATCACCACCACCAGCGACACCAGCAGCGCCGGATACACCAGCGACGCCAGCAGCTTCTTCCGCACCGACGACGCCGTCCTCTGAAACGCGATGTAACGGTTCAGCACTTCTTCCAGGTTGCCGCTTTTCTCCCCCGACATCAGCGTGGTGGTGAAGATTTTGGGGAAGATGCCCTGCGCCGCAAAGGCTTCCGACAGCAATTCGCCGCCCTTGACGCGGGCGTGCACGTCGTCCAGCAGGGCGCGAAAGTAAGGATTCCTCTGGCGGCTCCTCAGCAGGTTCAGCGCGCCTAGAATGGGCAGGCCGGCGTGAATCAGGGTTACGAACTGCTGGTTGAAGACCACGAACTCATCCAGCTTTACCCGGCGTCGCCGCGGCAGCCGCACTTCGCCGGAGAGCAGGCTGCGCGGGCGTACGTCATAAACCAGAAATCCCTGCCGCGCAAAGCGCTCGCGGACTTCTGCGGCCGTAGGCGCTTCCTCGACTTGCTCGAGGACTTTGCCCGCCTCGTCCGCCATCCTGATGAGAAATTCCGCCATGGGTGAAAGCCCAGTCTATCATCGGCTGCACCGCGTCACTGCTGGGCGGAGGGTTGCGGAGAGCGAGGCTGCCTGGCGGCTGACTGCTGAGGCCAACGGTCAAACGGTCAAAGCCAAGAGCCAAGTGCCAAATGCCAAATACTAAGAGCTGTTTTTCTACGGCATCGCCCACAGCTTCACGGTGTAATCCATGCTGCCCGACGCGATCCACTTGCCGTCGGGCGAGATGGCCACCCCCAGCACCGGACGCTCGTGCGCTTCCAGGCTGGCGCGCTCGGCGCCGCTGGCGGTGTCATAAACCTTCACCGGGCCGTCCTGGGTTCCCGCGACCAGCGTTTTGCCGTCCGGACTGAAGGCCAGCGTGTTCACCTGGGGGCTGGCGATATTGCGCGTCTCTTTGCCGGTGGCGGCGTCCCAAAGACGAATGGCTTCGTTGCCGCCGCTGGCGATGGTCTTGCCGTCGGGCGACACGGCAACCGAAAGCTGCGGCGCGCCCTCGGCGCCCATGGTGAGCTTCTGTTTCTTGGTGACCGCGTCCCACACGATCACAAAGCCGCCGTCGTCGGCGGAGGCGATCAGTTTTCCGCCCGGGAAGTAGGCCACGGCGTGAATCTCCCAGCGATGCCCGGCCAGCGTTCCCTGCGGCGCCAGCTTCAGCGTGTCCCAGAGCTTCACCGCGTGGTCCTTGCTCACGGTAACGATGCTCTTGCCGCTGGGCGAAAACGCGATGCCGGTCACCGAGCCTTCGTGGCCCTCGAGGGAGGCCAGTTCCTTGCCGCTGGCCACGTCCCACAGCTTCACAATCTTGTACATCTCGCAAGAGGCCAGCTTGGTGCCGTCGGGCGAGAAAGCCACTCCGTTCACCGTCCCTTTATGACCGGCGAGCGTGGCCTTGGGCACCCCGCCACCGCCCGCGTCCCACAGCGCGATGGTCTCGTCGTTGCTGCCCGAAGCGATGGTCTTGCCGTCCGGAGAGAATGCCACCGAATACACTTCGCGCTTGTGCCGCCCGATCTCTACCGGCGCCTGCGCCCACAGGGCGCTGCACACCGCCGCCGCCAGCACCGCCGCCACGCCCAGCTTCGCAAAACGCATGTGATGCCTCCTGAAGAAGAAGGCTGCGAGTATAGCAAGGCAACTCTCTGAATCGGGCAAGGCGACCCATTGGTGATTTGTAATTTGTAATTGGTAATTTGTAATTTGGGGATCTTTCCGAGTGCATGCGCGCCTGTACTCTCCCGTTTCAGCTTTGCACGCAACAGCTCGCAGTTCCGCATCTCATCACAAATTACAAATTACAAATTACCAATTACAAATCTCTTCGTGGCTAAATCACTTCCCAAACTCTTCCGCGTCAATCACCTCCGCACCCTCCGGAGGCGTGAAGCGGAAGCGCTCCTCGCTCATGCTCCCATTCTCCACCAGATTGCGGAAGCGGAACTCGGTGGTCGAGTCGTCCAGCTCTTCAATCACGATGCGCGTGATGCGGCCGTCGCGGGTCACTTCCAGCAGCACTTCGCGGACGCGGTCCTGCAGGATGCGTGGCAGGCCGCGCAACACCACGTTGCCCGGGGCAGAGGGAGTGACGCCTTCCGCCACGGCCAGGCCGGCGAATTCCTTTTCCAGGCGCGACTTGCCCAGCAAGTAGCGCAGAGGCGAGCGCAGGTCGTCCAGCTTGTTCACCGGAGCGCGCCGCACCTGCCGCTCCAGGGGCAGGTAGAACCACGCGGTCTTGCCGTCGGTGACGAACAGTTTTTCCCGCGGCTGGCGATACTCCCAGCGCATGCGTCCCGGCCGCTTCAGCCAGAGCGTGCCGCTCTCGGTGCGGGCCGCGCCCATGCCGCGGTAGCTCTCGGTGAACTCGGCCTGCAGCGAACGCAGGCGGTTGTAACGCTTGTCTACCGTCCTGGCGATTTCGCGCACCCGCGGGTCCGCAGGCGCCTGACCCGGGGCAGGACGGTAGAGCAGCAAGCACAGAACAACAGCACACGAGCTCTGGATGCGCAGCTTCAACGGAAATCACAAATCAGAAATCACAAATTACAAATCACAAATCACCAATCGTCGTCCCTATTTCTTCGGTGCAGGTTCCGGCTCCACTACTCCTATCGCATGGGGCGAAAACAGCGACGGCGACTCGCCCTCCGGCAGGCCTTTGGTGACGAACGGGATGTCGTCGGGACGCGCCAACTCGATGCGTCCGTCGCGCATCAGCTTCAGGGGAAGTCCCAGCGGGTCCCTGGGGACGCCGCGGAGGTAACCGGCCGCGGCCAGTTCCGACCAGCTCGCCGGCAGGCGGCCGGTGCGCTGGCGGTAAGTGGCAATCACCTGCTCCAGCGCGAGGATGGCTTCGTCCACATTCAGCGCGCGCAGTCGTATGGTGGCGTTGCTGCGGATGAACTTGTCGTCGGTGCTCTGGTAGATGTACTCCCACAAACGGCGCGCCATGCCGCGCTCGCCGCTGTACTGCGCCATGGCCGCAGCCATGATCTTCATCCAGGGATGCGCTTTCGGAACCTTCGATCCGCGCTCGAAGGCCTGGCTGGCCGCCTTGGCATCCTGGCGCTCGATGAAGTGGATGAAGCCCAAGTGGTAGTAGAGCTGCCAGTCGTCGGGATTCTGCCGGATGCCTTTCTCCACGAACTCCACTGCCAGGTCGGGCATGCCTGCGCCCCCCGGAGGGGGCTGCGCCAGGAACACCGATCCGTACTTGTAGGCGACCACCAGCTTGGGGTCCAGCTCGGTGGTGATGTGCAGGAGCGGCGGCAGCAGGTCGTAGCGGTGGGAGCGCGCCTTGTGCTTGCCTCCGAAGTACTGCACCGCCCGCGTCCAGTAAATGTCGGCCATCAAGCCGCTGTATCCCAGGCTCATGCCCCGCAGGATCTTCACCGAGGGAATGTAGAGCACCTCTTCCAACGTCGCCGCCATGCGGATCTCTTCCACCCGCTGCTGGCTCATCACCGATCCCGCCAGGCACAGGGCCAGCAGCAGCGAGAAGACGCGGGTGGTTTGGCGCGGGCTCATTTCAGGTTGCGCCTCTCGAAGATGAGAATGGCGCCGCACAGCGCCGCGCCTGCGTAGAACAGGGCGTAAAGCGTGTTGTACAGGATGAGCTCGCGCGGCACCGCCGTGCCGTGCGCCACCTGCGCTACTACGTTGAGCGACGCCAGATTGGGCACCAGCCAGGCGGCGCCCAGGGTGACCATCCGCGTCGCCCCTTCGCTCAGGTCGGCGAAGGCGCGCAGATCCTCGGCAAAGCTCCCAATCACGAACAAGGCGAAGGTCATCACCGCGGAAAGCAGCGGCGAGGAGAAGGAGGAGAACAGCAGCGCCAGCGCGGTCATCATCAGGAACTGCAGGACGATGAAATAGATGGCCACGAACAGGCCGGAGTCCACGAACCGGCCGGCGTCAAGGGTGTCGAGCGAGCGGGTGAGGTAATAGAGGGCGGCAAAAAAGCCCACGGCCATGAACAGCGTGTTGACGGCCAGTGTGCCCGCCAGCCCGAAGAATTTTCCCGCCACGAACTCCCAGCGCCGCACCGGACGCGAGAGCACGGTGTACAGCGTCTTCTTCTCGATCTCCTTCCACACCAGGCCGATGCCGATGAAGATGGCGATGACCACGCCGAACAGCGCGATGGCAGTGAGGCCCAGGTTCACCAGCACGATGCGCTCGATGCCGATGGAAATCTGTCCCACCAGCAGCGCCGCCCCCACCAGCAGCAGCGCGAACAGGATCAGGTTGTAGAGCACGCGGTCGCGCACCGCCTCGCGGAACGTGGCCACGGCGATGTAACCGATGCGCTTCACTGGGCCACCTCCGCGGGCTCGGCCAGGCGCTGGACAAAGTAGTCCTCCAGCGTGGTGCGCACGGGCGTCACCGAAATGAGCCGCGCTCCCGCGCGGCGCAGCTCGTCCAGGGCCGCGTCCAGTTTGTTTTCCGGGATTACGGCGCGCACCGTCTCGCCCGTGGCATGACACTCGCCGCCCAGCCCCGTCACCGCGGCCGCGGCCGCGGCCGCCGATCCCTGCCACAGCAGTTCCACCTTGCCCTGGGCGCCGGCGGTGAACTCCGCCACCGTGCCCACTCCGCGCAGTTCTCCCTGGTGCAGGATGGCCACCCGGTCGCACAGCGCCTCGGCGTCCGACAGGATATGGGTGGAAAAGAAGACAGTCTTGCCGTCCTGCTTCAGTCCTTCAATCAGGTCGCGCACATCGCGCCGCCCAATCGGGTCCAGGCCCGACATGGGTTCGTCCAGAAACACCACTTTGGGATCGTGCAGCACGGCCTGCGCAATGCCCACGCGCTGCAGCATCCCCTTGGAAAACTTGCGCAGCTGGACGTTGCCCGCGTCCGCCATCCCCACCCGTTCCAGCATCCGGGGGATGAGCCGGCGGCGCTCGCCCGCGGAAACTCCGGAGAGCTGGCCGTAGTAGTCCAGCAGCTCCGACGCGGTCAGGTGGTCGTAGAAGTACGGCTGCTCGGGCAGGAAGCCGATCTGCGCCTTCACTGCCGGGTCCTGCATGTCGAGCCCCAGGATTTTCGCCGAGCCGCCCGTGGGAAACACGATCCCCATCAGCAGCTTCAGGGTGGTAGTTTTGCCGGCGCCGTTGGGACCCAGGTAGCCGAAGACTTCGCCAGCCTGGACGGTCAAGTTCAGCGGCTTCAACACCCGCCGCTTCTGCTTGCGCCAGAAGCCGACCTCGTAGGTCTTTTCCAGCCCCGAGATTTCGATGGCCGCAGCCATGGCGAACTAAGAGTATCGAGTACAGAGTTCAGAGTACAGAGCAACTCGGTACTCGGCCTTCACGGTTCCACGCGCACCGGCATGGACAGCACCTCGGTCTCCGCCCCGGTCAGCATCTCCATCCGGCGCACCAGCGGCTGGAGCGACTCCAGCGCCCGCAGCGCCGCTTCGGTGGCGGCGGATTCCGTGGACACGGCGTCCTCGTCGCGCTTGCCGAAGGCCAGCAGGGTTTCCGCCAGGGTCTTGGGGCGCGGGTAGGTGCGCAGCTTGACTTCCTCGGACTCGGGAATTTTCGCGGCTTGCTTGGCCAGGCGCAGCGCCGTGTCGAAGCCGCCCAGTTCATCCACCAGCCCGATGGCCTTGGCGTCCTCGCCGGTGTAGATGCGGCCCTTGGCGATCTTCAGCACATCCTCTTTGGAGAGCTTGCGGCCGCTGGCCACCTTGCTGGTGAAGTCCTCGTAGATGCGGTCGAGCAAGCCTTCAAAGCGTTTCCACTCCGCCGGCGAATAGTCGTGGGTGCCGGTCCACATGGTGGCGTTGGCGCCTTCATGGACCTCATCCCAGGAAATCCCCAGCTTGTCCCAAAATTCCGGAGTGATGAATTTTCCGCCCAGTACGCCGATGGAACCGGTGATGGTTCCCGGCTGGGCGACGATCTTGTCGGCCGACATGGCGACAAAATAGCCGCCGGAGCCGGCCAGGTCGCCCATGGTGACGATGACCGGTTTGCCCGCCTTGCGGGCGCGCTCCACTTCCCGCCAGATGGTGTCGGAGGCCACGTAGGAACCGCCCGGCGAGTCCACGCGGAACAGGATGGCCTTCACGTCCTTATCGTCAAGGGCGGCACGGAAGGCGGCGGCCACGCTGTCCGAGCCCATGGTCATGTCGCCGGAGAGCGCGGCGTAGCCGCTCTTGCCGCGAGCCACCCCGCCCACTCCGTAGATCAAGGCGATGGTCGAGCCGTCGTCATGCGGGCGCCCCGCCCGCTCCAGGTACTTGGCCAGCGCCAGCCGCTCGGCGCCTTCTCCGGCGCGCTTCTTGGCCTCCTCCATCAGCTCGTCGCGATAGGCCAACCGGTCCACCAGCTTTGCGTCCACGGCTTCCTGGCCCAGGAAGGGGCCGCGATCCACCAGCGCGCGCACCTCAGCTTCCGGCAACTTCCGGGCCGCGGCGATGCCCCGCACCATCTGGCTGTGCCACGACTTCACAATGCTCTCCATGGCTTCGCGGTGGGCGGGCGTAAATTTTTTCTCCACGTAGGTGTTGAAGGCGTTCTTGTACTCGTAGCGCTGTCCGCCGCGGAAGCGCAGGCCCAGCTTGTCGAAGGCGCCACGCAGGAACATGGGCTCCAGCATGACGCCGGCAAGGTTGACGTCGCCGGAAGGTTGCAGCCAGACCTCGTCGAAGGCCGTCGCCAGGTAGTAGGCGCGGCCGCCGTTGCCGAACTCGCCGAAGGTCTCCGAGTAGGCGATAGCAAACTTTTTCTTCGCGCGGAAACGCTGCACCGCATCGCGAATCTCCTGTACCTGGGCCATGCCCTGAGGTGCCGCGCCCAGGTGCGCCACCAGTCCGGCCACGCGCTCGTCGGCAGCGCCCCGGTCCAGCGCCTCCACGATGTCGCGCACCGAAGGCTGATTGCGCAGCAGCGCCTTGGCCACGGGATCGTCGGGCACCGTTTCCACCAGCTCTTTTTCCAGATTGATCTCCAGGATCGCCTTTTCCGGCACGCGCTCGCCGAACTTCACCACTACCAGCACCACGATAAGGAACAGGGCGTAGAAAAACACCGCCCCGCCGATCCAGGTAAACAAGCGCTTCAGGGACTGCTTCATGGCCTTTTCTCCGCACAGGGTCTGTTCCGCTTATACGCGCTCCGCTACGGAGCCCTTATACGCGCTCCGTAGCGGAGCGGTTTCCTTGGTGTTTCTCCCAGAATATATAAGGAGATACAGGCTGAAGGGAATGGTGGGGAAAGGAAAAGGGGAGCCAGACTTGGAAGTCTCGCTCCCCCGGCTTGTACCCTCCCCAGGTACTTCGCCAACTTCAACGTGGTTACTGGAGCGGCGGGTCGCCGATCGTGGCTCCGGGGCCCACGGCCTTGAAGCGGATCACGCCCGACTGGTCAGAGAAGAAACTACGCTGTCCGGTCTGGTTCTGCACGGCGGCGTCGCCGGTTACCGTGTAGAGCACCGCCGGAGAACCTCCCGGTGAGAAGTAAGTGAAGAAGAAGCCGCTCTTCGGAGTGGCTGCAGTGGTGGCGCCGGCCAGCGTGGCGTCGATCAGGCAGGCGGCGGCGGACGAGGCAACGCAAGCTCCGGCACCCCCCAGTTCTGCCATCGTGGTCGAGAAGCCCACGTTGGGATAGGTTGACGAGTAAGTGACTTCGGCTGTGTTAATGGAGCGGATCGAGCCCACTGCCGACGATTCGTTGGCCGAAATCCGCGAACGCAGCAGGTTCGGAATTGCGATCGCGGCGATGATCAGAATGATCGCCACCACAATCAGCAGCTCAATCAGCGAGAATCCCTTCTGTTTACGCATCTAGTCTCCTCTTTTCATTTTTGGAATGAAGCTTTTGGATGTGGGCCGCAGGGCCCCAATACCACCCTTAATCGCACTTGGGCTGCCAATAGGAAGATTTCCGCAGGGGGAAAGAAGTGCTTATGAATCAATAGTCTGCATCTTGGTCTCTGGGTTCCTCCAGCCGCCTAGAGGGGCCTGGGTGGTTAAGAGTGACAAATTTTGTCAGAAGCCGAAGCAGATCTTGTCATTCTTGCGTAGCCCGGCTGGCCCCCCTGGCCGCGCTCCAGCGGCCAGACCTTCGGGGGGTGAGCTGCCGTTCCGGCAAGCTTTCATGGCGGTTCTGCACCCAGGGTGGGAGCTTCCAGCTCCCTAAGGACTGCAACAGAAGATGCGCGCAGGCAGGATATTCAGCAGCTCAAAATCCTGCCGCACCGAGCGGAAACTGGACTGCAAGTAGGGAAGAACAGTCCCGGTAAATTGATACACCAGAAAAGCGCCTTGCGGACTTAGCATTCGCCGGGACTCGTTCAGGATTTCCCGGCGCGCTGATTCGGGCATGTTGCTGTACGGTATTCCCGAGATGATGTAGTCGGCGGAACCGCAACCCATCTGTTCCAGCACCGCGCGCACTTCGACGGCGGACCCGTGGACCAGGCGCAATCGCGGGTCGCGGATCTCCCGGCGCAGCAGGCTGACGAACTCCGGATTCAACTCAATCACCACCAGGGTCGCGTCCGGCCGCATCCTTTTCAGGACTTCGCGGGTGAAGGTCCCAACCCCGGGGCCGTATTCCACCAGAATCCGAGCTTTGTCCCATTCGATCTGGGACAACAAACTCCCCACTAGAAAGCGCGAACTGGGCACCAGGGAACCGAGCATGGCGGGATAGCGAAAAAAGTTCCGCACAAACACCCAGAGCGGAGAGGAAAGCGGCGCGAAACGCCGCTCCTGTCTGGGGCCCTGGTTCACGGACTTTTTCATTGAGCTGAGCGTACCTGTGCCCTCGAGTTGCTGTCCACTACTTTAGGCGATGACTCCAGACCCGGGTTCTTCCCATCCGCCGAGGGCTTGTCGTCGAGGCCTCGGACGATGGCCTTGGCATCTTGCCCGCAGGCGCCTGCCGGCCTAGAATGAAAAATTGAATTGCGCAGTTTCTCATTGCAGGTCCCTTGAGAATCCTTTTCGACACCCTGGTGAAACTTGCGTGGGCAGGCCTTCTTTTGTTTACCTCCATCTACTGCCTGCTGGCATTCCTGCCCTACACCTATTACGCGCTCATCAAGGCGCCTCCCTATTCCTGGCTGACCTGGCTGGTTCAGTACCATGCCGCAGTTTACTGGGCCTTGCTGCCGGCTGTGATGTTCGTTTCCAGGCGGGGCCGCGGATTCGGGCAGGCAATTTTCTTCGCCGTCCTGATGCTGGGTGGCGGCTGGCTGGCGTGGCGACCGCTTCTGCCCGCACTGGAGAACGACTGGCCGGCCTACCAATGGAGTCTCATCGCACTCCTGCCCATTGCCGGGGTGGCCGCGGCGGATGTGGGACGCGCTTGGCCCGGGCTGAAGAAGGACGCCGCGGTGCCCGCTCTGTTCGGGTATTCCAATTCTGTCCTGGCTGCCCTCGCCGCGGCCCTGATTTCCGCTGCCGGGTCCCTGATTTACAGGCACGGCGAAACCCGGCAATGGAGCCTGGACGCCGCCGACCGGGAGCTGATGGGCTGGAGCGCCGTCTCCCACGTGGTGGTGGCCCTGATTGCGGTCTCGATCGTGAACCTGATCACCCTGGCCGCCGCGAAACATCGCCACGGGGCGGGCGGGAAGCGCGTGTTGCTGGCAGGGCTGGTGTGGGCCGCGGTCTGGCTGGCAGTCTCTCGTTTCCTGGCCAATGCTCTAAGTTTTGATGGCTGGCCGGCTCACCTCTATGCCGCATTCTTCGCCGCCACCTTGGTCGCCTTCGTCGCCTCCCTCGTGCTCCCAGTTGCAGTTCCGGCGGCCACCAGCCCGCACCGGTCCATCCGCTTGCCGGTGCCGGCAACCCTATTCATCCTTGCGTTTCTGTGCCTGATCGCGCTCGCCCTGCCTTCCATCCTTCAAGGTAGCGATTGGAATGGAGTGCTCCAGTCCACATTCGCCATCGTCTTTTGGGTTGCCTTGACCATCGGACTCTACCGTCTGCGCGCCCTTCCCGCCCGCTATTCCGCCAGCGCCGTGGCGGCGTCGCTGCTCGTGACCTGCTTTGCCTATGGGGTGCTGCGCGAGTCTGCCATCGCCTGGGCGAGGCCGCTCGGCTCCACCCATGACGAGATTGCCCGGGCCCTGGAGAAGTACGCCGCCCGGGATGCTTCCTTTGAAGTCGCTCACCACGTGCTGGGGAACCGGCGGGACGAGGATTGCGCGGACCTGTGCCGCATCCTGCGGCAGCACACCAATATTCGCCACGTTCCGGTGAGCAGGGAATCCGAACTGGTCGCCGCCTTGGCGCCGGTGCCAGGCGACCGCCCCCATGTTTTCGTGTTTGTCATTGATTCGCTGCGCCCCGACTACCTGGGCGCCTATCAGCCGCGCGCCGATTTTACGCCCCACCTCGATGCCCTGGCCCGCGACAGCGTCGTCTTCCGCAACGCCTTTACCCAGTATGCCGGCACCACCCTTTCCGAGCCCGCCATCTGGTCGGGAGCGCTGCTGCTGCACACGCACTACCCGCAGCCCTTCCACCGAGTCAACGCTCTCGAGAAGCTGGTGCGCACCAACGGCTACCGGATGCTGGTGAGCTACGACACGGTCCTCAGCCAGTTGCTCTCACCCCACGACGATCTGATCCGGCTGGACAGCGACCAGCCCCTCTGGAACGGCTTTGAAATCTGTTCCACCTTGCAGCAGGCCAGGAAAACCCTGGACGCCGATGCCGAGAAGCCGGTGTTTTTTTATGCGCAGCCCATGAATGTCCACCAATTTGCGCGCAACAGCCTGCCTTCTGCCGCGGCAGCCCATTGGCGCTTCCGGCCCGGATTCAACAACCGGATCGCCCACGCAGTCAATCAGGTGGA
>CAZXVY010000053.1:5032-12163 GCA_964644115.1 uncultured Terriglobales bacterium | reverse complement strand
AAAACGGCGGCCAGAGAATCGTCCCACAGGCGAAGGCCGGGATAGCTGGGGAACCCCACCAGTTTGCCGTCACGCTCTTCCAGAAGAAGCCCGTCATCGGTAAGTGCAGGGTAGCCGCGCCGGCAAAAACTTGCCGTCAACGTGCTCTTACCCATTCCCGCCTCTCCGGTGAAGGCAACCGCGCCCTGCGGCGTCACCACCGCGCTGCTGTGCAGCACCAGATTGCCCTGCCGGCTCAGGGCCAAGGGGATCACCTGATCCAGAAGCAAGTGACGAAGGGTGGCGTCGGGAGTGCCGTTCACCGAATAGCAGCGGACCTGCGCTCCGTCGTCGCTCAACAGAAAATCGGCCATGCCGTGGAAGCGCAGCAGGTAATCTTCCTGGTAGCGGGACAAGGACGACCACGCGGCGCCGTCCGCTTGTACCCACTGGTGGATCCAGGCTAGCGACTCCGGCGCAGGCGACGGTCCAGGCAGCATTTGGAAGCACGTGGCCGCAGCACCACCCGCGGACTCCGGCAGCTCCGGCAGACGCATGCTGCTCTCCAGTTCCAGGCCGCAGATCCGGTAATGATACATGGATGCAAGCATTGTAAAGCCGCAGCTAACGGGTGTACTTGGCAAGCACGCTGGCCACCAGTCCCGCGGCTTCTCCGGGCGTGCTGAACACCTTCGGAAACCGCTTCACCAGCTCCTCCTCAATCCAGTGGAGTGCCCGCTTGCCGTCGCACGACTCCAGAACGAAACGCACCGCCTGGCCCCGAGGTGTGAGGCTGGGCTGGTACTCGAGAGACTGCTTGCGCAACATGTCTCGAGTCACCAGGTGCCCGGAGAAGCCGCCATGCGAAAAGCGCTTCCGGATATCACCGCCGGCGCCCAGGACCTCGACTTGCCACTTCCAGGTTCTCCCCCAGCCCCCCGCGCCGGTGTGGAGTTGGATGTTCAAGCGCTGACCTGGCTCGACCGACAACGACTCTTCGAGGGGCAGAAACTCGTTGTTCCACAGGCGGGTGGGGAGACTACAGGGCGGAGCCGTGCTGATGGTGATGTCCGCAACCAACCGCTGCACGAACCACAGGCCCAGACCATGAAGGACTCCGGGGCGGCGGATGCTGATTGTAGCCTTCCCAGAAAAGGTCGCATTGCGCAGGGTGTAAAAATCCATCGCTCCCAGGCTGGCGGCTTCCCCCAGCAACTCCCGCGGGTCGATGGTCCACTCCAGCATGTCGTTCACCGCGTAGGCGCGAAAAGGGGAGAAGTCCAAATCATAGCGGGGCTGCTCCCAGAAAGTGACGGCTTGCTGGCGCGCCGCCTCCGACTCCAGCGGGGCGCAAAACATTTCCAGCGCGGCGGGAAGGAGAGTGCCTCCGGGCTTCAGAAAGCGTTCTCGGGCGGCCGGCAGCAACTCCAGCAGGAGGGGAAGCCCGTGGTGGCCGACGATCACGTCCACCTTTTCGGGGAGTTCGATGTCCTCAGCGGCTCCGTGGAAAAACTGCACTCGGTCCAGGCAGCGGTTGACCTCACAAACCTTGCGTGCGACGTCGACGAATTGTCCCTGGTCGACTGCGTACACCACGCGGGCGCCGGCACGGCAGGCGAACAAGGCATGGATGCCCGTGCCGGTGCCGAGATCCAGCACTGCCTCGCCGCCGCGGATGACCCGGGACAGGGCGCTACGATAGGCCTCCTGCGAGGCCTGATCTTTCAGGAGGCTTTGGTGGAGTTCCAGCAGGCGCATTCAAGAGGAAAAACCAGGCGCCGCCTCCCTGGAGGGGAGGCGGTCGCCAAAGATTGGTGGGATTCCGACGTCGATCCCTAAGCGGCCTTCTTAGTGCCGTGATCTGCGTTCGCGCCAGCAGTTCCCCTGGTCAACTTCTCGATATGACCGTATTCCATCATCTGAGGTGGAGTGTAGGGTTTGCCAGCCTGTTTTACGACCGCGGTTGCGTCCTTCATCGATCGTCTCCTAACCTGGGCACTGCCCATGCCATCAGGTGCGGGGCATCCTATCATGGGCGGCGCGACAAAACAACTCGAGCTCCACCACAAACTCGACCATGGTCGCCAAGTGCGGCGCTCCCGCCCGATATTCGGCAAGCACCTGTTGGAAGCGGCCCCGATCGCCAACGCCCAGCGCAACCAGCACCGAATCGCGAAACAAGGCTTCCACCTTGTCCGCCTGACGATGTCTCAATTCCTGGTCGAACACCATGGTGAAGCTGGCCTTGTGCTTGCGCTGGCGCAGCTTCTCCGGCAGGATTCCAACCATAGCCTGGCGAAGTAGGAACTTCGATTCGTCGCCTCGCCAACGCTGCTCCTGGGGTACGGCCAAAAGGAACTCTACGAGCCGTCGTTCCAAGAACGGCCAGCGGCATTCCACCCCAAATCGGGAGGAAAACAACTGGTTCATTTCGCAAGTCACCACGCCCCACCCGTAGAAGATAGAGTAGTAGAGGCTCTGCTGGGCGCTGGTCGGGAACTGGGGCAGACGGAGGGTCTGCTCGTAGATTCCCTGCGCCCGTGCGAAATCGGGGCGCACCAGCGGTACCTGTTCCTGTTCCTGGCGGCGGAAGCGCCTCACCAACGGTCGCAGTACGTCCTTCACAGGCATGGGAACCAGAGGCTTGATGACCTGATTCATCAGGAGCCAGGAGGGAGTGCGCGAATAGTTGGCGGCATCGGAGCGGAGCTGGCGCATCATGGCTAGCCACTTCCCCCGGCGGGTTAACTCGGCCAAATGGCTAAATCCCGAGACCAGCACCTCGTCTCCGCCTATGCCTTCGAGCAAGACGCGGATTCCCCGGCGCTGCATCTGCTGCATGGCCGGGGCAAACATGTGCCGGGTGATTGAGTAGAGGACATCCGGGTAGTCGGCCGCGCGCTCGAAGTCCGTCGCGGAAGGGTCCGCGGTGTTGGCAAAGCCAACTGCCTCTACTCCCCACCGCCGCGCCACCTCATGGATGTATTCGCTTTCGTCACAGGGAAGTCCGGGATAGAACTGGGAGAAAGCCATCAGGTGGCCGTTTGGGGTCTGGCCGTCGCGAGCCAGCGCCGCCGCTGTACACACGATGGAGGAAGAATCTAGGCCCCCGCTGAGCGCGGCAGCCACGGTTCCGTTGGCACGCAAGTTCGCGCGCACGGAACTGCGAAACAGGTGGAGGAAGTGCTCGGTGTACTCGGCATCCGCGGAGTAGGAGAGGGAATGGCCGGGATCCACGTCCCAATAGCGGAACTTGCGCAGCGCGCCGCTTTCTACGCACCCGCAGTGGGCCGGCGAGAGCCGGAAGACGTCCTGATACAGGGTCTCGGTAAAATCGCCGTAATCCAGGCACAAGAACATCCCCAGCAGTTTCAGGTTCACCCGCGGCGAGAATTGCGGATCGGCGAACAGCGGCTGCATTTCGGAGGCGAAGGCGAAAGTCTTTCCATCGCAGCGGTAGAAGAAGGGCTTGTTGCCCAGCGGATCGCGGGCGCAGAAGAGGCGCCGCCGCCGCCCATCCCAGATGGCAAAGGCAAAGTCTCCGAACAGATGTTTGGGGCAATCTTCAGCCCAGCATGCGTAGGATTGCAGCACTAGTTCGGCGTCGGTGCCGTCGCGCAGCCGGCCTCCCGCAGCTTCGATGGCAGCCTTGAGTTCTTCCCGGTTGTCGATGCGCCCGTCGAGCACCAGGCAGAGTTGGCCGGTTTCGTCCCGCAGAGGCTGGGTTTCGTGGAGCGACTCCGGAGTTGAGTGCAGCATGCGGTGAACCAGGCCCACCGCGCCGTCGCGCCAGATTCCGGAGCCGTCGGGTCCGCGATGCGCAAGTGCTGCGCTCATAGCCGCCAGGACGGACTCCTCCACAGGTCGTCCATCGAGGTTTACGATGCCGGCGATTCCGCTCATGGAGGTCCGGTGGAAAGCTTGCGAGCTTATCGGGTTCCGACGGCGGGCAGCGGAGCGTAGCCGGTTTCCGCCCCACCTAGAAGAATCCGGCCCTCACATTCCACCCAGGCGTGGGCCCGAAAGCGATCTTCACCACGGGTGTCCACTCCCAGGCAGATGCGGGCGGGATAGCCTTCGCTCCGCAGCAGGTCGCGGGCCGCCAGCGCCTGCACCAGGCAAGTGGCCCCGGGAACGTAGCCGGCGGCGGTCGCGACCGCCCACACGATCCGGTCCGCAGTTGGCGCCGGGGCGCTAGCTTGCGCGGGAGATCTGGGCGCCGCATCCTCCATCCGCCGACGCCAGTACGAGAAGGGCAGCAGGCGCAGTCCCAGGCTGGCCCACGCCACCCGCCAGCCCGCAGCCATTAGCAGGCCGCGGTCTTTGCCCGGCAGAGCCAGGAATTTACGCAGCCGGCCCATTCCTCACCTCAATCAGGCCCGCATTCTCCAACTTTCCCAGAAGCTCCAGTAGATCGCTTTCACACTGCGCGGCCTCGACTGCGTATTCTCCGATCACCAGGTCCACCAGTTCGTTCACCGTCTTGGGCTGCTGCAGCGCGTTCCACACCGTGGCACCCACCGGGTTCAGGCCGTAGTAAACGCCCCTGCCGAGATGAAGGACCACGGCTTCATCCTCCAACGTGCAGGAAACCTGGTCGCTCACGGCCACCACGGTGGATTGGCGGGCGATAGGGGTTTTCTCGCTCATGGTTCCGTTTCCATGGTCAGCAGCGCACAATCTTGGGAGAGGAGATGCCGCGCGTGGCGTTGCGCGTGTCCACCACCATCTGCGCCTCGTTCACGATCCGCGCGAAGTCGTAGTCGGAATGGTCGGTAATGATCACCACGCAATCGAAGCGGCCCAGGTCCTCCAGGGGTGTCGAAGAGAGCTGGTAGTCGTATTTCCTTCCCTTGCCGAGCTTGGGGAAATACGGATCGTTGTAACTCAATTCCGAGCCCTCGTCCTGCAGCAACTCCATAACCTTCAGGGCGGGGGACTCCCGCAGATCGTCCACGTTCTTCTTGTAGGCCACGCCCAGCACCAGAATCCTGGCCCCGTTCAGCGCCTTGCGCTGGCGGTTGAGGGCGCCGGCGATGGCCGCCACCACGTGATAGGGCATGGCGGTGTTGATCTCCCCGGCCAGCTCGATGAAGCGCGTCTGGAAGTCCCACTGCCGGGCCTTCCACGACAGATAAAACGGATCCACGGGGATGCAGTGTCCGCCCAGGCCGGGACCGGGATAAAACGGGTGGAAGCCGAAGGGCTTGGTGGAAGCCGCGGCGATCACTTCCCAGATGTCAATGTTCATCCGCATGCACAGCAGCTTGAGTTCATTTACCAATGCGATATTAACGCATCGGTAAATATTCTCCAGCAGCTTGGTCATCTCCGCGGCCGCGGGAGTCGAAACCAGCACCACGCGGTTGAAAATAGCGCCGTAGAGCGCTTCCGCCAGGGCGGCGGCGGTGGAATCCATGCCGCCCACCACTTTGGGGATTTCGCGGCGGGCCACCGTGTCGTTGCCCGGGTCCTCGCGCTCCGGAGAGTAGGCAGCGTAAAACACCGGCTCCTCCAGGGCGCCGTTGCGCGCGGCCCTGAGGCCGGAGGGGTTCTGGCCTTCCAGGATCGGTACCAGGACTTCTTCCGTGGTTCCGGGATAGGTTGTGCTCTCCAGCACGATGAGCTGACCGGGGCGCAGATGAGGAGCGATGGCCTCGCCGGTGGCGGTGATGAACTGCAGGTCGGGCTCGCGTGTTTGGGTGAGGGGAGTGGGAACGCAGATGAGGATGCCGTCCATCTCTGCCAGGTGCGCGTAGTCGCTGGTGGCGGAGAAGCCGCGCGCGCGGGCGGCGGCGATGTCGGTGGGCGGGATGCGGTGGATGTACGACCGGGCAGCGCTCAGGGTCTCCACTTTGCGGGCGTCAATGTCGAAGCCGGTGACCGGGAAGCCTTGCTCGCTGAAAAGCAGCGCCAGGGGAAGGCCCACGTAGCCCAGCCCGATTACTCCCACCCGCGCCTTGCGGGCCTCGATGCGCGACTTCAGGGCATCGGAAAGCTCGTTTTGTGCGGTTCGTTCCACGTGCCGGAAACCCATTCTAGCATGGGCATTTCCGGTCCAGTTTCTTGTGGCGCCCGGCCGCGCCTGCCTGGCCTCGAGGCCAGTCGGGCCGGCGAGTTGCGGTGTCGGGATCGTTTTTGCGTCAGCGCCCGGCGTACTTGGCAGTCAACCGGGCCAGGCGCAGGATCGAGTAAAGAGGCCAAAGGAACCCGGGCAGGCTGATCAGACTCCATTCGGCAGGCGTCGGCGTCAGCGCAGACTCCAGCAAATACCGCGCGCGTTGTCCGGGCCCGAGCGCCTGCAAAAGGAAGCGATGAAACTCCCAAGGCTCCGGCTCGTCTCCGGTGTGCCCCAGGCTTCGGCACACCTGGTCCATCATGGAAAGGACGACGAAATCCCGCTGAATGGCCTGGAGCCACTCCGCCGGCAGCTCCTCTCCGTGTAACCGTTGGACCAGCCCGAGGCCCAGCAGCAGCAGGCGTTTCGCGCCCGCCTTCCGGGCTTGGGATTCAATCCGGCCCCAGTTCATGCCGGGATGGCTGCTTAAAAGCTCGGCCACGTCGGCTATCCACGCCAGCCGTCCCCAACGGTGCTTGGCGCCATGCACGCACAGCGCCAGCAGCAGGTCCTCCGGGGAAAGCGCGGGGACAGGAACCCCGCCCACCACCACCGTCTGCGGGCGCTCGAACCAGGGCGCGGCATCGAGCTGCAGAGCGCAGTAACGGGGAACGATGTTCCAGTGCAACTCGATGCGCAGCGCGCCCTCTGACTTCTGAAACGTGTACTGGCAGTCGGAACGCAGCAGCGCTCTCTCCTGCGCGGGGCTTAGCGGGTATTCCGCCTGGTATCCCTCCGCCAGGACGGCATCGCGGGCTTTCAAGATGTCCTCGGGATGCAGCAGCAGATCCAGGTCGCTGAACTCCCGCAGCGCCAGGTTGGCGAACAGTCCCACGGCCAGGGCCGGCCCCTTGAACAGCAGGACGGGGATCCTCTGTTGGTCCAGCCGCCGAAGAATCCTTGCCAGCTCGCCGGCCAGTTTCAGGTTGGCCTGCAGGGTGGCCTGGAACTGCGTCTCGAGAACTTTCGCCGCAGTCGCAGGGGCGCGACCGGGGAAACTGCGCGAAAGATGCCAGTGCAGGAGCGAGGCAAGC
>CAZXVY010000053.1:0-5022 GCA_964644115.1 uncultured Terriglobales bacterium | reverse complement strand
AAGCCCATGCCGGTCGGCGAGCGTGAGCAAGCGGTCCCAGGCAAGCGGCCCCGCCAGCAGGACCTCCACCCGCGCCTTCCGGGCGTGCTCCACGGCCGCCCTGCCCAGCAGCAGAAGCAGTTCCACTTCCGGATCCGCAAATTGCGAATTCATGAAGAGCGCGTCTTGCGAAAGGCGGCAAACAGGCCCGCGCCCACGTGCTCCGCAGACCGGGTCTGGGGGAGAGGAGCAACCGGTCGGAAGCTGACGGCCGCGCACAGCACCGCAAACAAGGCTGCGTTGGCGGGAATGTGCAGATTAAAATCGAGGAAACTGTGCACCAGCAGGCCGGTGCATCCCACAACCGCCGCCAGCACCGGTGCGCGCATCACCGCCGGGGCCTGCGCCAGATTACGGAAGCCTTCCCGATAGACCGCCAGCAATCCCCAAACCACCAAGGCAAAGCCGGCAACTCCGGTTTCCACCAGCGCCTGCAGGTAGTCATTGTGGGCCTGGTTGACGAACTTGTTGGTGTAGAAACTCCGGTACTGGGGGTAAACCACGGGGAAGGTTCCCAGGCCCCAGCCCGTGACCGGACGCTCTCGGACCATCTTCAGACTATCCAGAGCGATGGTCCAGCGAACCCCTTCCACGCTCTCCATACCCTGTTCCGTCAGGTTCTCCAGCCGGCTCACCATGCGACCCTTGTCCAGCCAGTACACAAGACCTCCGGCCGCCAGGCCAACCGCCAGCAATGCGGCCACCACTCCCCGTCGCATTCTTAGGGGGAAGTCGACCACCGAGAGCACCACCAGTTGCACCGCCAGCGCCAGCAGTCCTCCGCGCGAACGGGAAAGAAAGATGGAACCTGCCATGATTACCGCGGCGAAGGCCAGCAGCGTCCTTTTTTCCACCGGCGTGCCCCGGCTGAGCGCCGCCACCACCGCGAAGGGCGCCAGCATTTCCATTAGCCCGGCGTAATGGTTCCGGTTCACGTACGGACCGTAGATGGCGCCGCCGCGCGTGGGTAGCCGCAGCCAATAAAGTTTCCCGTTGGAAGTCAGGTCCTGGATTACGGCAAACAACGCCAGCAGAAAGCCGAAGCCGATCAGCACCTGGGCCAGACGGCGCCAGTCTTCCGCTTCCCCCGTCTGAGCGGCGAGGAAGAAAAAGATCCCGTAGGTCGCGAGCTTCATGGCTTCGGCCTGGGTGTCGAAAAGATAGGCCGAAGTCCCGGCTGCCACCTGCCAGGTCACCAGCATGGCAAAAAGAAACAGCGGCGCGTGCAGCGCATTCCTGCGAATGCGGCAATCTCCCGAGAGCAGCGTTGCCAGGGCCCACAGCGCCAACAGCGCTGCCGCGCCGGCTTGCATCACGAACAGCGACCAAGGCTCGACGGCGCCGAACGCCAGCGGGCCGAACAACAACAAGCCCGCTACTCCCCAGAAGACCGCCCGTTTCAGGGCGCGGACCAGGGAAGCCGGGGCCGCGGATTCAGGACTGGGGACGGACACCGGCGCTGAAATTCCGGCGCTCATGGCTGCTTCTCGCTGGGTTCGCCGGGCGCCATCCTCACGTCATCCAGCCATAGGGTTCCGCGGATCTGTCCCAGCAGCGGCGACCGCACCACCCTCACCATCACCACCCGGGTCTGGGGGCCGGTGGAGAACTCTGCGCGCACCGCGTGCCAGGGTTCGGAACCGCCCATTTCGTCGCCCAGCAGTAACTGCACGCCCGTGGCCGCGTCGGTCAACTGCAGGCGCGGGCCGTTCACGCTCTCCAGGTTCTCCGTTTTCACCCAGGCCATGAGGCGGTACGCGGAGGCAGGCTGCACGGCAACCAGTTGTGCGATTCCTGCCTGCGGAATGTAGGCTCCGCCAAAGCGGATGCGCATCGAGCGTTTTCCGCTGCGCGCCTGAACTTCGTCCAACGCGACTTCCACGCCCGGCTGAGAACTGACGCGCCAGTCGAGCCCGGTTCCCAGCATTTTTTCTTCGAAGCCCGAGTTGGTGACCAGGTTGTCGGGCTCGACGTAGCCAGCCAGCGAGGGCGTCACCCGGGCCAAGTCCTGCCAGGCCTGCCGGGCCTGGTCGGCTTGTCGTTCGGAGACCAGCAGGTTGATGTAGGGAAGCGCCGCGGAAGCCGAAACCGGTTCTCCCAGGGCGATCAGTCTCGCCCACACCACGCCCGCGGCCACCGCGTCTTTCCGGCGTACCAGGACGTGCAGGAAGTCCACATAGATTGGAACGCTGGGCGGGACGGCCCCTTGCAGCAATTCGGCCACGCTCCGGTTCGCCCTCAAGGCCAGTTCCAGCGCCGGCCGGCGCAAAGAAGGGTCACGCTGCAGCACGGTACGAAGCAAAGGAAGGGCGGGCTCCCATTCTCCCAGCACGACGTAAAGATTGGCCGCCTCCCAGGCCACATTGGGCGTGGTCGGCTCTGCCTTCAAGGCCCGCTCGATGGCCCGCTTCTCCTGTGCGACGTCGCCGGAGAGCTGGTGGATGAGGGCCAAATCCAGCCAGAAGCGCGCCTTGTAGGGGTTCAGAGCAACTGCGGCTTCCGCGTGAGCACGCCCCTGGGCCACATCGTTGAGCACCAGGGTGTGGTAGCGCCCCAGGCGTTGCTGGGGTTCGGCGTTACCGGGCTCCAGGGCTGCGGCCCGCTGCAGATCCGGGAGTTCCTGGGAACGCGAAGCTAGGCCAGCGCGCACGCTGCGCCAGGCACAAATTGAAAAAGGGACGAGGACCAGCAGGCAGGCGGAGGCGAAGCCTAGTTTCCGCAGGGTGAGTCCGACTTGCATCCTGGCATTGCACCTCCAGCGGCGCCGGCGCGGCCTTGTGGGCCGGGGAGGGCAGCGGTTTCGCGGATCGCAGCGAGCGCGCTACTCCCGCGCTTCGGAGCTGTCGCTGTAGTAGTGGCCGTACTTCGACCCGTAATAATAGTAGTAATACGAACCCGGAGCACGCAGATCCACGGCGTTGACTACCACGCCCATCACCCGGGCGTTCACCTGCACCAGCAGGTCGCGGGCGCGGCGCAGGGCTTCCTTGGTGGTCTGTCCGGAGCGGATCACCAGGATCACGGCATCCGCCTCCACCGAGAGCAGCACCGCGTCCGTCACCGAGAGCGTGGGAGGCGTGTCCACCACCACGTGGTCAAACTGCTTGCGCCACTGCGCCAGGTAGCTCTGCATCAGCGCCGAGCCCAGCAGTTCCGCGGGCTGGGGCGGCGGCGGACCGGCAGGCAGCACGAACAGGTTGGGGATCTGCGGCGAGGGCACGATGAGCGAATCCGCTCCCTCGGCGCCGGTGAGCAGATTGCTCAACCCCGCGCGCGAGCGCAGGCCCAGCGCGTTGTGGATGCTGGGCCGGCGCATGTCCGCATCCACCAGCAGGACGCGCGCTCCTTTTTGCGCCAGCACCACCGCGCAGTTGATGCTGGTGGTGGTCTTGCCTTCCTGCGGAAGCGCGCTGGTCACCAGGATCACTTTGGGCGGTGCCCCCAGCGCCGACAACAGAATGGAGGTGCGCAGGGCGCGGTACGATTCCGCCAATTCCGACTTGGGCTGGGAATGAGAAATCAATTCCACCCTCGCCGCTAAAGCTTCCTCGTTTTTCTTGCTGCCGTTGCCCGCAGTGAGGGATAGTTTCCTGCCCTTGCGCCCGTTCGCCCCTGCCGGCGACATCAGCCCCATGGGGATAATGCCCAGGGAGGGAAGCGCGGAAATAATTTCCACCTGCTCGGGGCTGCGCACCGTGTTGTCCAGAAATTCGCGAACGAAGGCCAGGGCGATGCCGCCTCCCAGGCCCAGCAGCAGGCCCAGCAGGATGTTGCGCGGGATGTTGGGTTCTGAGGGCCCGATGGGAACCCGCGCCGCATCCACAATGCGCACGTTGCTGGAGCGCAGGCCTGCCGATACGCTGGCCTCCTTCAGCTTCTGCAGCAGTCCTTCGTACAGGCTGCGGCCGGTCTCCACGTCGCGTTTCAGGATGTTGTACTGGATGGCGTTCTCGTTGAGCTGGTTGGCCAGCGTTTTTTGCTTTTCCAGGGCCTCGTGCAGCATCTTCTCGCGCTGCAGCGCGCCACGATAGTCGGTCTCGATGCGGGCCGCGATCTTGCCGATCTCCTGCCGGATGGCCCCCTCGATCTGGGTCAACTGGTTCTTCAGCTCCACCACTTTGGGATACGAGGGGCCGAACTGCGTGGTGACCTGCGAATACTGGCCGCGCAGGTCGGCTTCCTGGGAGCGCAGCTTGTCCAGCAGGCTGTTGGCGTCCGTCCGGGCCACCAAGTCGGCGTCCCCGGAGGAAGCCAGACTGAAGCGCGCCTCCTTCTGGATACGGTCGGCCTCGGCGGAGGTGAGTTCGCGGTTCAGCTCATCCAGTTTGGCGGTGATGATGTTCTGCTTTTCGTCCACGCCCAGGATGCCGTGCTGCTGCTGGTAGCGCACCAGTTTTTCCTGGGTGGTTTCCACCTTGAGCTGCAGGTCGGCGAGCTGCCGCGAGAGCCATTCCGACGTCTGCATAGTGGACTCGAACTTGGTCTTGAAGTTGTGTTCGATGTAAGTCTGCGACAGAGCGTTGGCCACCTGGGCGGCCAGGTTCGGGTCGGGGCTGGTGAAGCGGAGCTCGACGATGCGGCTGTTGGGAATCGCGTTCACCAGCAGCGAACTGCGGAAGATGCCCAGCATGATCTCGTCCCGCTCGGCTTGCGTCATCGGAGGGCCTGCGGACGCATCCTGCTCTTTTTCCGGACTGGGTGTGGCCAGGTCTCCGGCAAAGCCTGGGTTCTTGTCGAGCTGCAGCTTGTGAATGACCTCGTTGGCCAGGGTATCGCTTTGCAGCACCTTGACCTGCGTGTCAATGGCGACGGTGTAGTTCCAGTCTTCGCCTCCGGTGCTACCCATGTCCTGGAAGCCCAGCACGTCGGCGGCTTCCCGATGGATGGCGATGCGCGCCCGGGCCTCGTACCTGGGTGTGGCCCGCAGCGAAATCAGCGTGGCCAGCGAAACCAGGATCACCACCGACGCGATCACCGTCCAGC
>CAZXVY010000052.1:0-12320 GCA_964644115.1 uncultured Terriglobales bacterium | reverse complement strand
GCGGAAAAGTGGATCCAGGAGCACTTTGACGCGCTGCGCGGGCCCAACGTGCGCATCCTGGCCATTTCCGACAAGCGTTTCACCGACCCGCGCGTGGACGGCGCCGTCTACGCCTACATCCCTTCCGCCACGCCCCCGGCGCTGGTGGAGCGCATGCTGGAGAACGCGCTCGACCACATCCGGCTGCTGGATTCGCGGCGCGAGCTGAACGAAAAACTCGCCGACGCGGTGCGCGAAATCTCCGAGCTCAACCAGATTGGCGCCGCGCTCTCCGCCGAGCACGACACCGAGAAGCTGCTGGGGCTCATCCTCACCAAGACGCGGGCCATCACCCAGAGCGATGCGGGCTCGCTCTACATCGTGGAAGCGGCCGAAACCGATGCAGAAGTTTCCGCGTCCGTGGCCGACGAGACCGGCAAGCTCATCATGCGGCAGCACAAGGAGCCGCGCAAACGGCTGCGCTTCAAGCTGGCGCAGAACGACACCGTGGCTGTGCCCTTCCGCGAAGCCACCATGGAGATCAGCCCCAAGTCCATCGCCGGCTACGTGGCCCTCACCGGCGAAACCGTAAACCTGCCCGACGCCTACCGCCTGCCGCACAACGTCCCTTACACCATCAACCGCAAGTTCGACGAGGATTCCGGCTATCGGACCAAGTCCATCCTGGCCGTGCCCATGCGCAACCAGAAGGACGAAATCGTGGGCGTGGTGCAGCTCATCAACGCCAAGCGCGACTGGCGGGTGCGCCTGGACTCGGTGGGCGCGGTGAGCGCGCAGGTGGTGCACTACACCATGCGCATGCAGGAGATTGCCGCCTCCCTGGCCAGCCAAGCCGCGGTCGCGCTGGAGAACAGCCAGCTTTACGCCGCCATCCAGGCCATGTTGGAGGGCTTTGTGCGCGCCTCGGTCATCGCCATTGAGGCGCGCGATCCCACCACCAGCGGCCATTCCTTCCGCGTCGCCAACCTCACCGTCGGCCTGGCCGAGGCCGTGGACCGTGTGGACTCCGGCCCCATGGCCGGCGTCCACTTCACCCGCAACGAGATGAAGGAAATCCGCTACGCCTCGCTGCTGCACGACTTCGGCAAGGTGGGCGTGCGCGAAGAAGTGCTGGTCAAGGCCAAGAAGCTCTATCCCACGCAGCGCGACCTGGTGGAGCAGCGCTTCCACTTCGTCAAGCGCACCCTGGAAGCGGAGAACTCGAAGAAGCGCATTGACTGCATGCTCCAGGAAGGCCGCGAGGCCTACCTCCAGCAGCTTCCGGAATTCGACAAGGAACTGGAAGAGCGGATGCGCGAGCTCGACCGGTACCTGGAGATGGTGCTTAAGTCCAACGAGCCCACGGTGCTCCCCGAGGGCAGCTTCGAGCGCCTGCTCGACCTGGCTGCGCGCCAGTATCTCGATTACGGCGGCGAGGAGAAGCAACTGCTCAGTAACGATGAAGTGCGACTGCTCTCCATCCGCAAGGGATCCCTGGACGACGCCGAGCGCCAGCAGATCGAGTCGCACGTGGTCCACACCTACAATTTCCTGCAGCAGGTGCCCTGGACCAAGGAGATCCGCAACATCCCCGGCATCGCCCGCGGCCACCACGAAAAGATGAACGGCACCGGCTATCCCTACAAGCTGCGCGCGCCGGAAATTCCCGTGCAGACGCGCATGATGACCGTCTCCGACATCTTCGACGCCCTGGCCGCTTCCGACCGCCCCTACAAGCGCGCCGTCTCGCTGGAGCGCGCCCTCGAAATCCTGGGCTTCGCCGTCAAAGACGGTGAGCTCGACCCCGACCTCCACCGCATCTTCGTTGAAGCCAAAGTCTTCGAGAAGTGGAAGGTGGAGCCGTTTCCGTACTAGCCAGAGCGCATGCATGCCCGACCTGGACGAAACCATGCGCGGCTACGCCGAGAAGGCGGTAGCCGAGGCCCGCGAACGGTTCGGTATCACGCTTGACTTTTCTCCGGCAAGCGCGGAGCGTGTTGAGGAAATGGCCGCTGCCATCCACACCCGCCGCCAGCGCCGATTGCACGCCGACGAGTATGCCGATCCCAGCCCCGATTGGGACCCCAGCGAAGAAGCCGAGTATCCCCAACTGGCACTGGTCCTGGGTGCCTACCTCGGGGAATTGATCCGCCGCAAGTGGGGCGGCGCGTGGGAAAACCCCGGCCAGGGCGCGCGCCTGCGCGTCGGAGGCGAAGACCTGAACACCTGCGGGCTCGTCTACTTCCGCATCACCCAGGGCCGCGACAACCTCAGCGAGTACTACCAACGGGTGGCCAAGAAGCTCGAAGGCCAGACGGCCTGAAAGGCATGGATCCCTCCGCGCCCGCTGCACCGCCTTGGGTGCGGGCAGACTGGGAATCCAAATCCCTCACGGCGCCATCCAATACAGCGTGACCGAGCCTGTCGGTGATTTTCACGGATCCGTGCTGCGCCAGTCCTTGCTTCCGGGAATGGCGATTTTCGAGGCCCGCTATCCGGCCGGTCACTTTGTTCCTCGCCACGCCCACGACGACGCCGGCATCTGCCTGGTGCTTTCTGGCAGCTTTGAGGACCGGGTGAACGGGGCCAGCGCCCTGCGCACGGCGGGCCAGCTGCTGTTTCATCCCCTCGGCGTCGGCCACGCCAATCATTATGGAAAGGAAGGCGCACGCATCCTGGGCATCGCGCTGGAGCGGGCGTGGCTCGACGAAGCTTGCGCCGGCTGCATCCTGCCGGAGCACTCGGTGGAGTTGGGGGGCTCCGCTTCCCACCTGGCGCTGCGCCTGCACCGCGAGCTCTATGAGGAGGACCCGGCGGCTCGGCTCGCTCTGGAAGGACTGGTGCTGGAGCTGGCGGCGGCAGTTTCCCGCCGGGCGCTGCCGCCCCCCGACCGGCGAACCCCACGCTGGCTGACCCGCGTCCTGGAACTACTGCACGCCCACCTCGGCCGCCCTCTGCGCCTGGCCGCGCTTTCCGCTGAGGCCGCGGTTCATCCCGTGCACCTGCTGCGGACGTTCAAGAGCAGCGTGGGCTGTACTCCGGCAGAGTACAGCCGTCGCCTGCGCGTGGACTGGGCCCGCGAACAGATCATCCGCGGTGGCACGCCACTGGTGGAGATTGCCCTGCGCGCCGGCTTCTCCAGTCAGGCGCACTTCACCAACACCTTCAAGCGCGTCACGGGCGTTACCCCCAGCCAGTGCCGCGACGCCTTTCGCAACCGCTAGCCATACGCGGTTCGTCCTCACCCGCTACCCGCTGGCGCCCATCAGGACGAGGAGCACGCTAATCGCCTGCAAGCCGCTTATTTCCTGAAAGACGGTGGTTGACGCGCGCAACTAGCCTGCTGCTAAGGGTGCATGAAGCGCCGTGAACCGAAACGAGAAGCCCCCCGTGCAAGACGGCGCCCTGCACCCAATTCCACATTAAGGAGAACACTTTCCATGACTCGACGGACTTTGCTTGGAACCCTGATCCTGCTGCTTGCCATCTCCATTTCGCCGGTGTCGGCGCAGGATGGCGACGACATTGTGCTGAAGTTCAAGCGGCTGTTTGGTGTCAATGGCCCTTTCCTGAGCACCGCCAACCCGGCCACGCCGCTGCGCGGCTTGAATGGCGCTCCCGGCCCCTGGGCAATTCAGCGCACCAACGGACAGCTCAACGCTAACGGCCGACTGGAGGTGCACGTCCGCGGCCTCATCATTCCGCCGCCTCTGCTCGGCCGCAACCCCATTCCCTTCTTCCGCGCGGTGGTGAGCTGCCGTAGCGTGGACAGCGCCGGGAACGCGGTGATCGCCAACGTGCAGACCGACACCTTTCCCGCCACGCCCACCGGCGACGCCGACATCGAGCAGCACCTCACGCTGCCCAGCCCCTGTGTGGCGCCCATCGTTTTCGTCACCTCGCCCAACCTGATCTGGCTGGCCGTCACCGGCCAGTAGGCGCGCGCTTTCAAAGCCTGGCTGCCGTCTGCAGAAGGTGGGACGGCAGCCGCGCCCCGTCTTCCCACTTACAATGGCCTCCTTCTTCATCCGCAATTCGGGGAGGCGGCCATGCGTATTGCACAGTGCGCGGTAGCAATCCTGCTCCTGGTGGGAGCAGCTGGAGCTCAGAATGCCGGATCGGCCAGCGAGGTTCGAACGCTGGCCTCCCGCGTCGAACGCCTGGAGCAGCGCCTCGCCCAACTGGAGGCCCGGCGTACCGGCGGCATGTTCCGCATCGTCACCGAGAACAAGAACCGCGAGGGCGTGGAAGCGCTGCTGAAGGAGCGCTTCTCGGGCTTCACCATCTTCGAAGCGCGCGGCCACTTCAAGGGTGCGGAGGGCTGGTACAACGAATCCTCGCTGGTCATCGAGATCGCCGGCGCCGGGCGTGCAGAGATGGAGTCGGCAGCGTGCGCCATCCGCGAGTTGAATCAGCAGGAAGCGGTGCTCCTCGAAGAAGTGCCGGCCCGCAGCCTGCTGTTGAGCGCACCGGCAGCTGGGAACGGAGCGGCGGCTGCCCGCCAGCGTCGCAAGGGCGGCGGGAGCCAGCGTGGCCCCGGCACACGCACCTGCGCGCGACGGCTTCCGGTTCGGTGAGAACCACGCGCTATTCTCCGCCCACGCGGAACCGCAATCCCCGCCTCACAAATCCAGTTGGAGATCGAGCAGCCAGCACCCGCTGTGGCGAAGGCGTCCGAGCTCCCGGACTCTGAGGCGCTCGGAAAAACCCGGGAAGTGGGTGACCAGCGTGTGGAACTCTCCGTTCTCGCCGCAGGGATCGACGCCGAGCCGTTCGAATTCGGGGAGGAGATCGGATGTGAGCGGGCGCCCGAGCCAGTCGGCATCCAGCGCGGACTCACGTACGGTCACCAAGCGCGCCTCACCTCCAAGGGTAAGGAACTCCAGCAGTGCATCGCGCGTAGGCGTGCCCCAGATCGGCAACACGGCCTCGATCCCGGCCTCGCGGCACACGCGCTCGGCCCACCCGCGGTGGTGCTCGAACATCAGGTCGCCAAAGATGACGTGCGTGAACCCACTCAGGCGCAAGCCGCGCAGCGTGTGCCCGAATTCTGCCTCGTAGTCCGCCCACGACGCCCGGCCGAAGACGGGCTTCAGCCTCAGGAGGTGCGCTTGCCGCTGGATGATCTCTGGACGCAGGCCGTGGGAGCGCGTGCGCGCGCCGTCCTCGGTGAGCATGGTCAGGAGCGCGCCGATCCGAAAACGATCCCGCACCCGGTGCATCGCCAGACAGCCATCCTTGCCTCCGCTCCAGGAGACGGCGGCAAGACAGGGAGCGGAAGCGACCAGGCTCCTATGGGAATGCAGGATCACGTCTTCGGCACCAGGTCGGTGAACACGAAATCGTCGCGGATGACGGTTGCGCCGGAGCTGATTGCCAGGGCCTGACGGAACATCGGTCCGGCATAGACGAACGAATGGAACTCGCCGCGCTCTCCACAGGGGTCAACACTCGGCGGCAGGTCGCCTAGAAACGCCACATCATACTCGCGGCCAGCAAACTCCAAGGGCAGCGCCTTCGGGTCCAGGCAAACAATCCGCGCGCGCAGACCGGCGCTGATCATGGCGCGCGCCAGCTCATCGGTCGGCTGGCCCCACAGCGGAAACAAAGGCTCGAGGCCGGTCCCCTGCAGGCGTTCCTCGCGGTAGCGGCGGACATCCGCAAGGAAGAGATCGCCGAAAGCGACCGCGTCAATGCCCTCAGCGTGCGCGCGGGCGCAAGCGGCCTGCATAGCAGCCTCGTAGTCCGCGTTCGAGCAAGGCCAGGGTAGCTTCACCTCCCACAGCGGCAGTCCGGTGGCTCGGGCCTGAGCTTCCACCAGTTCGCGCCGCACGCCGTGCATGGCGACGCGGGCGAAGGCCTGGTTCACGGCGGTCAGCAGCCCGACGACCTCGATCCCGGGGTCGCGCTGCAGCGTATAGAGCGTCCAGGCACTGTCCTTACCGCTGCTCCAGGAAACCGAGACGCGCTTCATTCCATGGTCGCCGCGGCCACACGCTCGGCAGGGAACACCCGGCGGCTCAGCCACGCTTGCAGCCCAAACAAGACGGCGGCGTAGCCAACATCCGCCACCAGCATCCGCCCGAAGAACGGAAGCGCTGCAACATAGCAGGCCAGCAGGCCCGCCGCCGTGTGCGGATATGCGTGTCCGCCGCCCATCGCCCACACTCCGAAATTGCTCACCAGGAAGAACTGCAGCGTTCCGAGACAGGCGTACAGACCGATGCGCGGCGGACGCGTCGTCCCGGTGAGACGGCGTCCCAGCCACACATTGACCAGAAAGGACGCGTAGACGAAGGGCGTCACCTGGCTGAACGGCCGGAATCCGTAGACGAACCCGAGGAAGGGATCCGTCAGGAGCATACATGCCAGCGGCACCAGATACGCCTGCCAGCTGCGCAGGCGGGCCCCGGAGAACAGGCTGGCCGCACCCACTGCGGTTATGTTGGGTGGATGCGGCAGCAGACGCGAGAACGTTGCCAAGATCACGAGTGAAAGCGCCAGCGGGCGCCAGGCAGTGCTTTCCTTGCTCATCGTTACCTCCAGAATTGAGCTACTTCGCTCGGATTTGACGTGCAGTCGGCAGGCGGCAAATCACTCGCCTCCGAGGCGGAACCGCATTCCCGCGCGCACGTTCGCGCCCAGCGCCGGGAAGCCCACCACCTCGTTGTAGTCGCGGTCGAGCGCGTTTTCGATGTTGGCATAAACGGTCACCCGAGGGTGCACCGCATACCATCCGCCGACATCCACGCGCGCGTAGCCCGCAGCATGTGTGATGGGCGTCGGCGCGGTGAAGAAGTCGGAATCCGGGCGCCGCCCCACAAAGCTGCCGCCCAGGTTGCCGCCCCAGCGCCGCGCCAGATACGTCAGCCGCAGCGACCCCAGGTGCCGCGGCCGCCGCAGCAGCGGCGAGCCCTCGGATTGCGGCCCGAACGGCGCCTCCAACACCTGCGTCGAGGTGTAGATGTACGCCGCGTCCAAGGTGACGTCGCGCCGCAGTCGTCCGTGCAGCTCCACTTCCGCGCCCTGGGCGAAGGCGCGGTTCACGTTGACGAATTGACTGAGGAAGGTGACCGGATCGAAAACGAAATTGATCTGGTTGCGGAATAGGTTATGGAAATAGGTTGCGGCCAGCGTGAAGCGATCGGCAGCGAAGCCCTGCTCGAAGCCGCCCTCCAGCGACCGGCTCTGCTCCGCCTTCAGGCCCGGGTTGGGCAGCGTGGGAAAGGTGCCGGTGAAACCGAACGACTGCTCAAACGTCGGCGCCTTGATGCCTTCTCCATATGCGAAGCGCAGACGCGTGTTGGAGAAAAGTTCGCCTCCGTGCCGGGCCAGCACACTGAGCGAGACGCGCGGCACCACCCGGTCCCCGAAGCTCTCGTTGTGCGCATAGCGGAAGCCGAAAACCGCGGCCAGGCGTCCGCGCGTGACCACTTGTTCCGCGTAGAAAGCATGGTTGCGCCGCAGGCCGCGCGTGTGGCTGGCGCCGATGAACGGCATGAACGTCGCGAAATCAAGCGTGAGGAAGCTAGAGTCGAAGGCGCCGTTTTCGTCCTCAAACTCGTAGCCGAAGGTGGTGCGCAGCCAGCTCCGCGGCGCATACTCGCCCTGGTAGAGGAAGCCGGCGCGGTTGATGTTCGCCAATGCGGAAAAGAAGCAGTCCGTGAAATCGAAGACCACCACGTCGCAGCCGCGGTCGGCGACGTTGTCCTCATTGCGGCGCTTGTGGTTGTACTCGTAGCCGCGCAGGCGGTGCTGCCAGCGCGCCGGCCCGGCGATGGCGAGTTCGGCGCTGGCCAGGAAGTTCCGCTGACGGGCGAACTGGTCGGTGTCCGGTGACGCCAGCGGCGCCCCGTTGAAGTTCCACGCCCCCTGCACCCCCGAGCGGTTGTTCGAATGCCGCGCGCGCAAGCGAGCAAAGACGCGCGGCGAAAGCGTCACCCCGATGTTCCCGCCCTGGGAAGCGTTGTTGTAGGCGTCATTCACTCCCTGGCCGAGAGTGTGGAACTGATCGGCGAACAGGTTGAAGTCCAGACGGCCGCGCGCCCCCGCGGCGGAAGCGTATCCGTGTGCGGTGGAGAAGTGGCCGCCGTCGGCGCCGAATCGTAGCTCGGGCGTGTGGGTGCGGCCAGTAGCCGAGAACACTTCGACCACGCTGGTCATGGCGTCGGAGCCGTAGAGCGTGCTTGCGGCGCCGCGCACAAACTCCAGCCGCCCGACCTCCTGCAGCGGCGCCACGCCGAAGTCGAAGGTGCCGCCAGGCTCGGCCACCGGGACGCCGTCCACCAGGACCTTGTTGTAGCGGGAATCGCCGCCCCGCACGAACAGCGACGCCAGCCCTCCGCGCCGCCCCGCAGTGTTGACCACTGCGCCGGGCAGAAAGCGCAGCGCCTCGCTGGCGGCCACCGGGCGCATCCCCTCGAGCGCTTGAGCGTTGAGCAGCGCTGCGGGCGCGCCACCGTCTTCCACCGGAAGCGGCGTACCCGCCGCCGTGACCACGACCGTCTCCGAGCGTCCAGCTAACGTAATCTGCGCCGTGTGCTCGCTCTCTTGGGGAACCTCGACCGTGGCCTTATACACTGCGAAGCCCGGCGCCAGCACTTCCAGGCGGTACCCGCCGTCGGCGAGATGCGCAAACGCGGCCACGCCCTGCCCGCTGGTGGTCTGCACGCCGACCACGGACGAATCTCCCTTCGCGTACAAGGCGACCCGCGCGCCCGCGACCGCGAGCTGGTCGGGGTCCACCACACGTACCTTGAGTTCGCCGGCAAACGCCGACACGGAAATCAGAGAAAGGAAAACCAGAGAAGCAAACCGACCGAAGCGCATACATTCCTCCTTTACACGCGAAAAGGGGTTGATGGAGGCAGTTCGCGCCGGTCTCCTGGCTTGCGAGATGAACGTTCAGCGTCCCTAACCTGCGGCCGGCCTTCCCACCCCGATGAATCGGGGCAGTGGCGGAGGCCGCAACACTCTCGCTTACAGTTGCGCGGCAGCGCGGGATTCTCACCCGCTTCCCAGTCCTCCCCGAGCGGAGAGGACGCGCGAACCACATTGAGAAAGATCGCGCCGCGGATTTTCTCCGCGACGGTGTGGAGAGACTCTACTCGGCCAAGGGGAGCGTGTCAAACGTGCCTCACGCACCTTTAACCAAATAGTGGTTGGAAAATTGTCATCCCGAGCGAAGGCGTGGAGCGCCGAAGTCGAGGGATCTTGGTTTTCTCACAGCAGAACCGAGATCCTTCGACTCGGGTTTCGCGCGCTGGAGAACGCGCGCATGAAACCCTCGCTCAGGATGACAACCAAAAGGATGAATTGAGGGAAATGAACGCAGTGTGCCTCTGCGTCCCTTTTTGTGCTCCTACTTGTCCACGTCTCCCTCCCCAAATTCACGGATGCGGTCCAGCGTGGCTTGCATGTCGGCGTGATGGCGCTCCAGGGCGGTGCTGTCGGCGTCTTCCGGGACGTGAATCAGCTTCCCGATGCGCACCAGGGCGCGCGAGAACGGCTTTGGGATCATGAAGTCGTCCCAGGAGGGAAGAATCCACGGGTTTTGCAGCGCGATGTGGAAGCACATGACGGGGACGCCAGTGTTGCGCGCCAGCAGTACCGGCCCGGGCTTGGCGACGTACTTGGGCCCGCGCGGGCCGTCAATGGTGAAGGCCACGGTGCGGCCCACGTCAATCACCTTGTGCATGCCCAGCAGGGCGCGCACGGCGCCGCGCGAACTGGAACCGCGCACCGCCGAGTATCCGAACTTCTCGATGATGCGCGCGATGTACTCGCCGTCGAAACTGCGGCTGGTCATCACCGCGATCTCGCGCGCGCGGAAATGCCATGTAGCCACGAACACGCAGCGATGCCAGAAAACGTAGATCGCCGGACGCAAGTGTCCTTCCGGCGGCCCTCCTTCTTCCACCGAGACGGTGTAGCGCAGCGTGGGTGCGATCAGGCGGATGGCTACGAAGCCCGCCCAGCTCGCCACCCAGATCACAAACCGCTGCCACAGGGTGAAGGGCTTTTCTTCCTGCGGCTTTTCCTGCGGGATGGCGGGGGCGGATTCGTTCATTGCGCGGGCAGCAGTCTTGCACCAGCGCCCAGTCTATCGCACTGGCAACTGGCAACTGGCCACCGGCAACTGTTTTTCTACGCGTACCGCATCCACTTCCAGATCTCCGGCAGCGTGGGCCGCTTGCCGTACATAAGGATGCCGATGCGGTACACCCGCGAGCACACCACCAGCAGCGCCCACGTGGTTCCCACCAGCAACGCCAGACAAAGGGCGATCTGCCAGGCGGGCGGCGTCTCCACCAGGATGCGCACGTACATCAGCACGGGCGCGCAGAACGGAATCAGGGAGAGCGCAACCGAAAGCGGGGTGCTGGGCTGGCGCATGACGAACAGCACCATGATCACCGAGAACAGCATGGGCAGCATGACGAAGGTCTGCAGGTGATAGGCTTCCTGTTCGGAGTTCACCACCGCAGCCAGCGTGGCCCACAGCGCGCTGTAGAGCAGGTATCCGAGCACGAAGAACACCGGCAGGAACAGGATGGCGCCGGGCGGCAACTGGATTCCCGCCACCACGTCCTTCCACTTCAGCAGCATGGGGCCCACGGCCATGGCAGCCATCATGCCCCAGAGCAGCATCTGGGTCATGCCCACGGCGCCCACGCCCAGGATCTTGCCCGCCATAAGCTGGCGCGCGGTGACCGCGGAGAGCAGCACTTCCATGATGCGCGACGATTTTTCCTCCAGCACCGAGCGCATCAGGATGACGCCGTACATCAGCACCAGGCCGTAGAGCGAGGTGACCAGCAGGAAGGTCATCATCACCATGCCGCGGCTGCTCCACGCGCTTTCCCTGCCCTGCTCGATGCGGATGGTTTCCAGGCGCACCGAGCGCATCACGTCGTCGAGGTCGCCGCGATTCACGCCGCGCAGCGCCAGCCGCTGGCTGATGGCGGCGCGAAACACGGCCACGTTCAGCGACGCCATCTCCAGGAAGTCGTTGGTGGCGCGCGCCACGTACTGGAAGTTGCGCGCCGCCAGCGCCTCGTCGGTGGCCCACAGGTAACCGTCCAGTTCGCCCGCAGCCACGCGCCCACGCAGCACCTCGCGCTCGGCGGCCGTCGCGTTGGTGCTCAGCGCGACTTTGTAGGTGATGCCGGAGTTCTGTCCTTGCTTTTCCAGTTCCTTGAGCAGGGCCTCGCCAAAGCCGGCTTCGGAGGTGACCACCACGATGTTGCGGACAACGTTGGGGCGGTAATTGGCCAGGCGGGCCGGCAGGATCAGCAGAAAGGAAACCAGCAAGGGCATCAGTAGCGTGGTAATCCAGAAGCCGCGGGTGCGCACGCCCGCCAGGTACTCGCGCCGCACGATGAGCCACACGTTACGCATCGCTGTGCCTCACGGCGTCAAGGAAGATCTGCTCCAGCGACGGCTCCACCAGCTCGAAGCGGCTCACCCGGGTGCCCCCTGCGGCCACCAGCCGCAGCAGTTCCTGGGGATCGGCGCCCGGCTTCAGGCGCACTTCCGCATAGTTGCCGTAGTCGTTGAACGACTCCACGAAACCATTCCCCTCGAGGAATTTCCCGTCACCCTGGTAGTTGATCTGCACCGTATTCTGGCCGCGCTCCGCCTTGATCCGCTTGAGCTCGCCCTGCAGCAAAGCACGGCCGCGGTTCACCAGGCAGATGGAGTCGCAGAGCTTTTCCACCTGGTCCATGCGGTGCGTGGAGAACAGCACGGTCTTCCCCGCCGCTTTCAAGTCGAGGATGGCGTCCTTGAGCAGAGCAGTGTTCACCGGGTCCATGCCGGCGAAAGGCTCGTCGAGGATGATGAAGTCAGGATCGTGCAACAGCGCGGCGATGAACTGAATTTTCTGCTGCATGCCTTTAGAAAGCTCTTCCACCTTGCGCGGCAACCATTCGGCAATGGCCATGCGCTCGCACCAGTCCTCGGCCCGGCGCTCCGCCTGCGAAGCCTCCAGACCGTGCAGTTGCGCCAGGTAGACCAGATGGTCGCGGATCTTCATCTTCTTGTAGAGTCCGCGCTCTTCCGGAAGATAGCCGACGCGGCGCAGATGGCGGTGCTCCAAGGGCTCGCCGAACAGGCGGACCTCGCCCGAGTCCGGCCCCAGGATGCCCAGGATCATGCGCAGAGTGGTGGTCTTGCCGGCGCCGTTCGGCCCCAGCAGGCCGCAGACACTTCCTCGCTCGATGGAGAGGGAGAGCTCCTCGACCGCCACGAAGTGGTCGAAGCTCTTACTCACGCGGTCGAGTGCTACGGTGGACATCGAGGACAGTTTACGCCTGGGGTGGAGGTGACTGCGCGACATG
>CAZXVY010000051.1:0-12396 GCA_964644115.1 uncultured Terriglobales bacterium | reverse complement strand
GAGTTCATCGAGATCCTGCCGCCCATGAAGCGGGTGAGCGAGAACTGGTACCTGGGCACGGCGGACGCGGTGTATCAGAACCTCTACTCCATCGGCTCGGAGCAGCCCAAGTACGTGCTGATTCTCGCCGGAGACCACATCTACAAGATGAACTACGAGCGCATGCTGGAGCAGCACTGCGCCGCGGGGGCGGACGTTACCCTGGCCACGCTGGACATGGATCCCAGCGAGGTGTCGCGCTTCGGGGTGGCCGACGTGGACAAGGACGGGCGCATCCGCGGCTTCGTGGAGAAGCCCCAAGAGACCAGCCTGCGCTCGCCCTACAATCCGGAGAAGGTGTGCTGCAACATGGCCATCTACCTGTTCAACACCGACGCGCTGCTGCCGGTGCTGCTCAAGGACGCCGAGGACCCGAACTCCTCGCACGATTTCGGGCATGACATCCTGCCCCGCATGGTGGGCGAATACAAGCTGTACGCGCACAACTTCGTGGACGAAAACAAGAAGGAGGCGCAGTACTGGCGCGACGTAGGAACGCTGGAGGCCTACTTTGACGCCAACATGGACGCGGTGGCGGTGTCGCCGATGTTCAATCTTTACGACAAGGCCTGGCCCATCCACACGCACCAGCGCCAGTATCCGCCGGCCAAGTTCGTGTTCGGGGAAGTGGGACGCATGGGCACGGCGGTGGACTCCATCGTCTCCATGGGCTCGATTCTGTCCGGGGGCAGCGTGCGGCGCAGCATCGTCTCGCCCGACGTGAGGGTGAACTCCTACAGCGAGATCGAAGACAGCATCCTCTTTTCCCACGTGGACATCGGGCGGCACTGCAAGATCCGCCGCGCCATCCTGGACCGCGACGTGCACATCCCCGAGGGCACCGAGATCGGCTACGACCCCGAGGCCGACAAGCAGCGCTACTTCGTCAGCGAGAGTGGCCTCACCGTGGTGACCCGCGATTACTCCATGTTTGAAAACCCGGTGGCCGTGGACTTCTTTACCTCGGAATAGGCCTTACTTCTCGGCTGCTACAATGCTGCAATTCACTGACCCTGTACGAACTTTGGGGGCCTGGTCTTCGTAGTTTCTGGGAGGCATAGGAATCCCGGAGTCCCTGGAGTGCCTGGTGGACGACGCCCAAGCCGTAGCTTCCCTGGTCCGGCGCTGTGTGGCCGGCGACGCTGAAGCCTGGGAGTCGTTTGTCCGCAGCTACCATCGGCGGGTCTATAACCTGTGCTACCGCTTCTGCGGCTCCTCCACTGACGCCGACGACCTCACCCAGGACGTCTTCATCAAGATGTACCGCAGCCTGGAGTCCTACGACGTAGGGCGCGGCTCCCTGGTTACCTGGATGACCACCCTGACCCGGAACATGCTGGTGGACCACTTCCGGCGCAGCCGCCAGGACCGGCTCACCGACTCCCTGGACGCCTCCCAGACGGCCGAGGAGGAGGGCCCTACCCTGGCCGACCGGCTGGAGGACAAGGGCCGCGCCCCGGACCAGGGGGTAGAATCCCGAGAGGCCCGGGAACTGGTGCACCAGGCCCTGCAAAAGCTCTCGCCAGACCTGCGGGAAGCGGTTATATTGCGGGACCTACAGGACATGGACTACCGGGAAATCGCCCAGGTCCTGAAGGTCCCGGAGGGGACGGTAAAGTCCCGAATCAACCGCGGGCGGACGGAACTTGCCCGCCTTTTACAGCGTACTCATAAACGGGTGAACTGATGGAAGACCACATCCAAGGCGGCATGCCCTGCACGGAGTTTGAGGCCCTTCTGGCCGACGCCGTGGACGGTACCCTGAGCGACCTCCGGATGCACCAGTTCCGGGGCCATGCCCAGAATTGCGCCCAGTGCGGCCCCCTGTTCGTCGAAGTCCTGAGCGGCCGGGATTGGCTGACGTCCCTGGAAAAGGTGGAGCCCCCTGCCCACATGGTCCGCGACATCCTGCTGGCAACCACCGGCGTGGTGGGCGAACCGCTGGGAGCGGAGAGCTGGGGCAGCCGCATCCGGCGCTGGACCGAGTCCCTGGGGATGCCCAGCCTGGGGCTGGTTTTCCAGCCGCGCTTTGCCATGTCCTTCGGGATGGCCTTCTTCTCGGTTTCCCTGATGCTCAACGTGCTGGGGGTGAACCTGCGCGACGTGCGCCTGGCTGACTTGCATCCCACGAACCTGCAGCGCAACGCGCTGGAGCAGTACTACGAGACCACGGCACGGGTGGAGAAGTATTACGACAACATGAAGCTGGTGCAGGATCTGCAGGCGCGGGTGCGCGAGCTGCGCAACGCCACCAGCGAGCCTGCTGCTTCGGAGGGCGAGAGCTCGACCCCGAAGCCGCAGCCGGCGCCGAAGGAGGGCGACCCCAACACCACCGGGACGCCGCAGCAGCAGGAAGAGCGGTATAGCCAGGACGGTCTGCCCGTGGTCCTGGCGCGGAATTACAGCGGGCCAATCCATCCTAACCAGGAAGCAAGCAGGAGCCAGGCATGAACTGTGCCGTCCATACTCTGGCCGCGGCAGCGGCTTATTGCCGTACGTGCGGCAAGGCGCTGTGTGAGGAGTGCAAACGCGATGTGCGCGGCGTGACCTACTGCGAAGACTGCATCGTGGCCGGCATGCAGCACACCGGGCCGGGCGCGGCGCCGGCTTCCGGCTTCGTCGCCGCTGCGGCCCTGCCCGCTTCCGGCCCTAATCCCACCGTGGCCGGCATCCTGGCCGGGTTCTTCCCCTTCGGTCTGGGCGCGGTCTACAACGGCGAATACGCCAAGGGGCTGGCGCACATGGTGTTCTTTGCCCTGCTCATCGCCGTTCAGCATGGGGACAGCGGCGCAGCGGGCGCGGTCCATGGGATCGCGATAGCCTTCTATTACTTCTACCAAATCTTCGACGCCGTCCGCTCCGCCCGCGCCAAGCAGATGGGCCAGCCGACGCCCGATCCGCTGGGCGTCTACGGCGCGCTCGGAATCAGTGGCGGAACCGGCGCCCCCGCGGCAGCGACGCTTGGGCTCTCCAACGCTCCCATTGGGGCCATCGTACTGATCCTGGTGGGAGTGGCGTTCCTGTTGCGCAACATGGGAATCGTGTATTTCGGTTCGCTGGACAAGTTGTGGCCCCTGATCCTGATCGTTATTGGCATGCGCATGTTCCAGAAGCGCGGATATTTTCAGTCGTAGGGTTTTTGGGAGGCAGGTTCGATGCACGAGTACAAGTACAACCCGGCATGCGGCTGTTCGTGCTGCAAGCGCTCCGGCCTGACCGGTCCGGTGATGATGGTGACGATAGGGACGCTGTTCCTCATCGCCAATTACACCCGGTTCGATTTCGGCGACCTCTGGCCGGTGATTCTGATTGTGATGGGCGGGCTGATGCTGCTGCGTCCGTCCTCCTCGCGCGGCGGACACATGAATCCGGGCGTGCCAGCCGTGCCCCCAACCCCGCCGGCAGGGCCGGCTTCAAGTTCCCAGAATCCCAGTTCGCAGGTGCCCAATGCCTGAAGTCACGCAAGTCACGCCAGAAGCAACGCCCGCGGCGGCACCTCGCCGCTCCTTTGCCGGCCCCCTGCTGCTGATCCTGGTGGGCATGGTTTTCCTGTTGATGAATGCCGGCATGCTCAGCATGCGCGGCATGTTTGGGTGGTTCGCCAACTACTGGCCGGTGCTGCTCATCCTCTGGGGCCTGCACAAAGTGTGGGAGTACTACCAGGCCAAGCAGGGCGGCTACGCCGTCCCTGGCATCGGGTTCGGCAGCGTATTCGCGATTTTCATGCTCATCGTCTTGGGCACCATGGCCACCGGAATCAGCCGCGCTCCCTGGGAGCGCATCGGCGATGAGATCTCCATCAACATGGACGATGAGGGTGATTTCCCCTTCCTCTTCGGGCGCAAGCACTACTTCTCCGAAACCATGGAGCAGGCCTTCCCCGCGGGCGGGAGCCTGCGCGTGGCCTCCGATCGTGGCGATATCCAGGTGGTGGCCGGGGCCGACGAGCAGTTGCGCGTCCTGATCAACAAGGTAGTGGTGGCGGAATCGCAGACCCGCGCGGAAACTGATGCCGCGGGCATGAAACCCATTATTTCGGTGGCCGGGAATGTAGTCACGGTGAACGCGAACACCCGCACCGGGGCCATGAACCTGGAAATCCAGATTCCGCGCAGGGCAGCGGTGGACCTGATGACGCTGCGCGGCGACATCCGCGTGACCGGGCGCGAGGGCGACGTGAAAGCGCACGCTTCGCGGGGCGGCGTGAGCGTGGAGGACGTGACCGGCAATGCCGCCATCCACTTCCGCAGGGGCGATCTGCGCGCCACCCACATCACCGGCGACCTCACCGTGGAGGGCCGGGGCGACGAGACCATCATCGAGGACATCGGCGGAAAGGCCGTGCTGCAAGGCGAGTTCGACGGACCGGTGCGCTTCAGCAAGATTGAGAAGGGGCTGCAATTCAAATCGGCGCGCACCAACGTCGAGGCCGCCAGGCTGGAGGGCGAGGTGACGTTTGAAAGCGACAGCCTGCATGCCATCCACGCCACCGGCCCGGTGAAAATACTGACGCGGTCGTACGACATCCACATGGAAGACATGAGCGGCGACGTGCGCGTGGAAAACAGAAACGGCGAAGTGAACCTGCGGCCGGGCAAGATGCCGCTGGGAAATATTGAGATCATCAGCCACCGGGGCGCCATCCGGTTGATGCTGCCTTCGCAGGCCGGCTTCCTGCTGGATGCCACGGCGGAGCGCGGGGAAATCGACACCGATTTCAGCGAACTGCGGGTGGACCGCGAAGGGCGCGATGCCAAGGCCACGGGTAAGGTGGGCAACGGCGGCCCGCTGGTGCGGCTCACCGCAGACCGCGCGTCTATCGAGATTCGCAAGGTGGACTGAGCGGTAGAGACGTAGCTTGCTACGTCTCGGATGGAGAGACGTTGCAAGCAACGTCTCTACGGAAATCAACTCGCAAAAAACAACGGGCAACCTTGCGGTTGCCCGTTTTCTTGCTACGGCTCGGGTGGGAACTCTTATTTTAGCGTTACCTCGAAGCGCATGGGCATGTCCACTGTGCCGAAGTGGGTCACGCTGCGGCGGCGGATCACGTTCAGCTTCGCCACCTTGCTGGCCTGGAAACCGGGGTTGCCCGGGATATCGGCCGGGTCGGTGGTGAACAGCCAGGTGGTGGCGTTCACGCGATAGACGGCCAGCGAGGCGTAATCCAGCTCATAGGTCACGTTGCCCACGTAGAACTCCAGGTCCGACTGCACCTGGGCGGTGGTGCCGATGCCCATGTCGCGGTAGCGGCCCCAGTAATTGATGCCGAACAGGTCGGAGAAGGCCAGGAAATCGCCATCGGCGTGGTCCGCGTCGAACGCGCCGATTCCAGAGTTCACAAACGGAGTGGACGCGGGATCGAAGGTGAAGTGCAGCTTGCGCGGGGTGTTGTAGGTGACCAGATCCACGTCCTTGCCGCCAACACCGAAGTAAACCTGAAGGTTGTTCACGCCGTGGTCATAGGTGGCGTTGCCGTCGTGCTCCACACCAAAGACGGAAAAGTTGTCGAGGTAGGTCGCCACCAGCTTCTGGGCGGAACCCTTGAGCGCCCCAAACGCAGTGGTCGCCAGTGTGAACGCCAGCGCGACTACCAGCAGCGAAACTGAGATCCTGCGTTTCATGCTGAACTCTCCTAGGCGCCACTCTCGGCGCAACATCTTACACCAATGGTCATGTACCGCCGGGTAACCTGTAAAGATACCCCAGGTAACCCATCCCCCTTACCAAGGTGGGGGGCCTGCCCCCCAAAAAGGTACGGCTGGTCCCGGACCGGCGGTTTCTAGAACCGGTACGACAATCCTGCCGTGAAGCCGTGGGAGCGGTAGGCTCCGTCACTGGCCCCCGGGAAGGCGGCCGTGGCGGTGGAGAAGAAATTATAAGCCAGAAAGGGGCGCCAGTGCCCCAGACGCAGGGTTAATTCGGTACCAAAACTGCCGGCGAGCCCGAATTCAGCCGGGGGCGGCGCCAACAGCGCGAATCCCGTAACTCGCTGCGGTCCCAAGCTGCCGTCGAGCTCCCAATGCACTTTGGGGTGCGGATCCCAGCCCAGGTGGGCGGTACCGGCATAACGCTCGTAGCGGTCAGGGACAAAGAAGCCCGCAGTAACAATCTGTTGTGCCATGGGCACCACACTGTCGTCATAGCCAAAGAGCTCCATGCGGAAGCCGGCGTCGAAGGTGAGGCGGTCGCTCTGGTACAGGATGGGCCGCACCCAGATGTTTCCGCCATCGGCGGCGGTCTCAAAGCGAGGCGATCCCAGCGAGATGTCGGGGCTGTGGATGTTGTAGGTGGCGTGCCAGTACTCGGCGCCCATGCGCACGCGGTTGCGCCATAGGTAGGAAACCGCGACGGCTTCGCGGCGGTGCACTACGTTGTCATGAATGGCCACGGGAGTATATTCCGCCAGCCGCCGGGAGCCGACGAACTCCACCCGCAAGTCGCGGTGGGTGAGGATGGGATGGATTTCATACAGGAAGTGCTGGCGGCGGTTCTCCTGCCCGGCGGTGACACAAGGCGGAAACGGCAGCACGGGCGCGGGAATGGGACACACCGTGCCCCGCCCGCCGGTTCCGCCCCCGGCGCCCAGGATCAGCCGCAGCCAGGGAGAAACCTTAAGGTTGGCGCGCATCATGGTTTCGGTGGCCAGGGCCTCGGCGCCATGGCGGGCCAAGGCGGAGTTGCTGGTTCCGCCGTCGGTGACGGCGTTGAAAACTTCCAGGCTCACGTCGGGATGGGGAAAGAACTCGATGCCGGCGGTGTAGCGGTGGGCGGTGTAGGTGGTGTCGGGCGCCGAGCCGCTGGCGATCTCGCGGCTGTTCTCGAAGCCGTAGCGGAGCCGCAGGATGGGACGCAGGTCGGCGCGAATGTTGGTGCGCAGCTTCTGGGTTTCTTCGTTCTGGGGAGCGTCTTTGAGCAGGCCGAGGGCGCGGCCGTTGTAGCCGCGTCCGCGCTCCACCGAAGCCAGCACAAAGCTGGTCTCGGGATGCTTGGGCTGCTCGACCAGCAGGGGACGGAGTTGGGTGGCGGCGGCGTCCAGTTTTCCCGACCAGAAGGTGGCCTGGGCCTTGCCCAGGCGGGCTTCAAAGTCGCCCGGAGCGACGAGCAGAGCCTGATCGTAAGTCTCGATCGCCTGGTCGTAGCGCCGTGACCAGGCTTGCACGCGGGCCTTCTCGATGAGGATGGCCTTGTGTTTGGGCTCGCGGATGGCTTTGTCGGGCAGCAGCAAGTCAAACTGAGCCAGGGCTTCGTCGTAACGCTGCGCCCAGGAGAGGACCCGGGCGTACTCCAGCCGCGCTTCGTCCATGGAAATCTGTTCCGGCTGGCCGGCGGCGCGGGTGGCCTCGGCTTCCCGGAGCACGCGTTCGTATTCCGGGATGGAGTCGGCAAACTTGGTGTCCCAGGAGAGCACTCGGGCCCGCTCCTGCCGTGCCACCTGGTTGTCGGGCGTGGCCCGCAGCAGCTCTTCATATTGCACGGCCGCTTCGCCGTAATTCTTCGACCAGGAAAGCACGCGCGCAATCTGGTGCTTGGCCTTGAGGTTTCTGGGATCCCGCTCCAGCACGCGATGGTACTGATGGATGGCCTCGACATAGTTGCCGCGGGCGGCGGCGCCTTCGGCCTGCGCCATCAGAGTCTCCACGAAGGTTTCTTCTTCGCTCCTGGCAGGAGGCGCAGGTGCCGCGGCGACTTCGGCGGGCGGCTCAGCCGGCGTTGGTTCGGGCTGGGGTTCCGGCTGGGGTTCTTCGACCGCAGGCGGAGGCTCAGCTTGGGCCGCGGTGGCGGGCTGGGCCGCCCGGCGCGGCGGCGCCGGAGCCGGACCCAGGGTGCCCAGGGCCGTGGCCACATCCCGGTCTCCGGGGTTGCGACGGGCGGCAGACTGGAACAGGGTGCGGGCATCGTTCTTTCGGCCCATCCACATCAGGGCGAACGCCTTGCCCACGGTGGCGTCATAGTTGTTGGGATGGCGTTCCAGAACCTTGTCGTAAAGCTGTATGGCGGTGTCCAGGTTGTCTTGCCAGGAAAACACTTTGGCCACGCCCACTTGTGCGGCCACGTTGTCAGGCTCGTCCTGCAGCACGGCCTGGTATTGGCTAAGGGCGTCGGGAAAGCGGCGGGCGTAGCCCAGGTTGCGGGCGTATTCGAGACGCATGCGGCTGTCGCTGGGATGGCGCTCCAGGTAGGCGGAGAGCACGGAAAACGATTCGTCCTGCTGACCCGCGCCGTAGAGCGCGTTGGCCAGTCCCAGGACGTGGTTGGCCGAGTTGGGATTGGCCTTGGCCAGGGCGCGGAAATGCGGAACCGCCTGGGCGGGCCGGCCTCCCCAGGCCAGCGACTGGGCCAGGCGGAGGCGCGTGTCTTCGGCGTCCGGACGCAGGCGCAGGGCCACATCCAGCCAGCGGGCGGCCTTGGCGTAGTCGGCGGGGGTGCCGTCCATGTAGCAGAAGCCGAGGTTGCGCGCGCGCAGGTAATCGCCCTCGATCTGGGCGCCGGCGGCCAGGGCGCGCTCATAGGCGGCGCGCGCCTGGTTGGTCTTGCCGTCCAGCACATAGCGATCGGCCTGCTTGAGCAGCGCGTCGCTACTGGCCTGCGCCGCGGCGGGCACTGCCGCTGCCAGACTGAGCAGGAGCAGCAGCACCGGCAGCAGCCGGCCGTTGAGACTGTTCCAGAAATTCTTTTTGGATCGCATAGTACGCCCTCTTCAAATAGGGTTCGGGAGTTACTTTATCCCACTTTCGCAAAACGAAACGCTGAGGATTTTCGATCTTGCCATCTTTGGCGGCGGGCATGGAAGCCGCCACGGTCATGCTGCCCAGGTCGTTGGACGAGCCCCGCGGACGCAGCGTAAACACGGCGAGGTCCAGCCCGGGGGTGGGTGCGAACTTCACCTGCAGCGATTCTTCGATCCCGTGAAACACCTGCGAGCTGGAGGGATCGGTGACCAGCAACTTGCCCCAGGGGAGGCGCACGGTGATGGCCCGCTGGCCCACGTCGGCGTGCCATTCGCTGAGGGAGTCGTAGTCCGGGGCGGCAGGATTGCCGCTGCCGTGACGCAGGATGCTGCGGCTGTAACGCTGGCCGCGGTACACCGTGCCGTCGCGTCCGTAGCGCTGGCGATTGGTTTCCACGATGAATTCGTCAAAGGAGCCGCGGTCATCGCGGGTGATCCTGAGGCCGCGGCGGTAGCCCAGTTCGGTCTCCGCGCCTACCCCCTTGCCCATGATCTTGTAGGGGTTGTAATTGTCGGCCACCAGCAGGCGGGCGTAACCGGGGTCGCGCAGATAGAGGAGGAAAGTGGCGCCGTTGCTGAGCGAGAGGTTGCCAAAAGGCATCTGCTGGATGCCCCCCAGGTTGGGCGTGGTGTTGATGGCCACGGCGAAGGCTGCCTGGTCGAAATCGGGCTTGCCGTCCGGGCGCCGCCCGGGACCGCGGCAATCGAGACAGTTCAGATTGAGGCGCAGATACAGGAAAGCCTCGTCATTGGCGATCTGCACGCTTTCCACCGTGGGCCCGCCCTCGAGAGGGGCGCTGGCGCCTTCGTAAATGCGGCGCTGGCCGCTCCAGGCTGCGGCGTCGCCGCCAAACAGCTTCCAGTTGGTGGTGCGGAAGCCCACCAGGCCGTAGCGTTTTTCCGGATCGAGTTCGTTGATCCAAAGCGGGGTGCGGTCCAGCGGCTGCTCGAAGTCCACGGTAAGCCAGTTGTGCTTGTACCACTCGTCGATCAGCGCAAACACCACGCCGCCCGCGCATCCGGATTCGCGGATGCTGCGCGTGAAGCGGGTGAGCAGTTCGGCCTGCGCCTGCTCGCTGTGGCCGCCATGGTGCCAGCCGTAAGGATGGAAGTGCGAGATGCCGATGGAATTGGGGATGCCGTACTCCGACACCACCAGGGGGTGGGGAATCTTCTCCCGCAGCTTGCGCAGGTAGCCGTACATGGGGTTGGGGCCTTCCTGGTCGCGCGCGTTCAGGTACTGCGGGTCGAGGATGAGGAAGTCGGGATAGTACGGATACACGTGATAGGAAGCGAACAGGCCGGCCTGATAGGCGCTGGTGGCGCGGAACTTGGACTCGTCAATGGAGGTGGTGTCGTTATCGTCTTCCAGTTCCTTGGGCGGGGCCAGGGCTTCGCCCCGGCGCACGCGGATGCGCACTTCCTCGGCGAGGGAGGCCTCGGTGGGATGGCGCAAGGGATCGAGCGGCGGCCAGTTGACGATGGCCACGGGCTGCTGCCAGTTGTAGGTGTCGGTCTGGTAGCCGACCAGGTAGTCGAGCATCTCCGCGAACCACACTTCCGTGGGCGTGCCGCCGGAGACGGTGACGTATTTGCCCTCAAACTTGTTCTTGCCGGGGTTGAGCAGGTCGGTGCGCAGCGCCACCGAGGCTTCCAGCTCGCGGCCCAGCATCAGGGCGGCCACATGCTCGGCGATGTTGTTCTCGTAAACGCCGCTGCCCCGGGCGTACTTGGGCGGGATGTCGCCGCGACCGTGCATGGCGTCCACCACGTAGCGGATCTCGCGCCTGGTCTCCTCCACGAACTGGGCATCGTAAAGGTCTTTGCCCGGCGGATCCCCCACCCAGATCTGCTGGTACAGGCGAATCTTGCCGCCGCCCTGCACGTGGTGCCGGTAGGCGCGGTAGAACGCCGGAGGCAGCAAGGTGTAGGCGCGGATCACGTTGGCGTTGGCCTGTTCCGCGTAGCTCAGCCATTGCGTGTAGTAACTGCCCTGGAAGGGCGGCGCACCGGGGAAGTATCCGGGCGCGGCCGGCCCCAGGTTGGCGCCCAGGACGTAAAACTTCTCCCAGCCGGAGCGGCCCTTCATCCACATGGACCCGTCGCCGGCTTTGTGCAGGAACTGGAGTTGAGCCGGACGGTTGAGGGGCGCCAGATCGGCGGGGGCGGGATCGTTGGGAAAGCCTTCCAGCCCGAAGATCTGCTGCAAAGCGTCGCGCGCTTCCTTGCTGTAGCTCTTGTCGTCCACCAGGGAGCGGTAGTAGCGGGCGGCTTCCAGGTTCTTGCCCTGTCGCTGCAGGGCGGCGGCCGCCAGGATCATTACGTCGGGATCGGTGCTGCGCTCCTTGAGGATTTCTTCCAGAACCGAGGGGTCAATCTGCCCCTTGCCTGTCTCCAGAGCTACAAAGCTGGCGCCCAGCCGGGCTTCCTGGGCTTTGGGATCGAGAAGGATGGCGCGATCGAAGGCGCGCTTGGCCTCCTCCAGACGGCGGAGCTTGAGGTTGGTCCAACCCACCATGATGGCCACGTCCGCGTTGTTGGGCGCGATACTGTAGGCCTTGTCAAACTCCACCAGCGCGGCCGGGTAGTTGCCCTTGCGGTAATGGGTGAGGCCGCTGTCGTAGCTGGGCCGGTACTGGGGCTTCAGTTGGAACTCCCACACCCCGATGAGCACGAAGAACACGATCATGCCCAGGATGACGCGATTGAAGATGAGTTCCTTGAGCCTCATGACTCCGCCACCGTGTAGGATCCGGGCCGGATGCCCTTGTGCTCCACCTTCTCCCAGCCGCGTATTCCGGCAAAGTAGCGCATCACGCCCTGGGCGCGAAACAGCGACAGAATCTGCCGGTAGCCCAGGTTTTCGAGCACCGCGAAGAGCATCAGCTTGAGCACGTCTTTCAAACGCGGGTAGCGGCGCAGCGTGGCCTCTTCCAGCAGCACCGATCCCATGGAGAGCAGGGTGCCATAGCCGACGGCCAGGAACAGGAAGAGAAAGAACAGCCACGCGGGGATGGCCCCGATGATGAAACCCAGGGGCATGATGAACCAGAAACCGACGGCCTCGATCAGGCAGCCCATGGCCTCGATATAGGCGTGGAAGGGCATGCTGAAGAAGCCCAGCGTGCCGAACTTGCGGTTGAAGATGAGGTCGTCGTTCTTCATCACCGTCTGCGTCAGTCCGAGCTGCCAGCGCCGGCGCTGGCGGGCAAACATGGACAGGGTGTGCGGGGCTTCCGTCCAGCAGATAGGATCGCTGGTGAACACCATCTGGTATTTCCAGCCCTTGGCGCGCAGATGGCGGTGCATGGTGGCGATGATGTCTATGTCTTCGGTGACGGTGTCGCTGCTGAAGCCGCCGACCTGGATCACCGTCTCCCGGTGCAGCATGCAGAAGGCCCCGGAGACGATGAAGGTGGCGCCCAGGAAGTTCCACGCCGGGCGGCCGAACATGAAGGCGCGAATGTATTCCACCACCTGGCACATCTCCAGCCAGCTCTTGGGCAGGCCGATTTCCACGATGCGGCCCTGCTGCAGGGTGCAGCCGTTGGCGATGCGCACCACGCCGCCGCTCACCACCGTATTGACATGGGAGTGCAGCACCGGCGCCATCAACCGCAGCAGAG